>CANQIW010000170.1 GCA_947624055.1 uncultured Lachnospiraceae bacterium | reverse complement strand
TTCAGCCCGCCTGCCGCCAGTCCCGCCGCAAAAGTCACCGCATGCGCCTCTGCGATCCCCACATCAAAAAAACGTTCATGGTACATATTGCGGAAACGCTTCAGCCCCGTGCCATCCGGCATCGCCGCTGTGACCGCCACGAGTTTCGGCTCGCGCGCGCCCATCTTGCACATGACCGTCGAGAAGACATCCGTGTAGGCCGCCTTCTTCTTGCGCACGCTGGGAAGCCCCGTCTCGATCTCAAAGGGCTCCGCCCCGTGGAATCTCGACGGCATGCGCTCCGCCGGTCCGAAGCCCTTGCCCTTGCGCGTCAGCACATGCACGAGCACCGGCCCGTTTACCTTCTTCGCGTCGCGGAAGACCCGCGTCATCTTCTGGATGTTGTGCCCGTCGACCGGGCCGAGATATGTAATCCCCATCTCCTCGAAGAACATACCCGGCACCAGGAACTGCTTGATGCCCTGCTTTGTGTTGCGGATCCCGCGGATCAGCTTGTCCCCGTAGACAGGGATCTTGTTCAGTGTATTCTCAACGCCCATCTTCAGTCCGGTATAGGACTCCGCCGTCCGGATATTGCCCAGGTACGCGGATATCCCGCCGACATTCTCCGAGATGGACATCTCGTTATCGTTCAGCACGATGATAAAATTCGTCTTCAGCTCCGAGGCATTATTCAGCGCCTCGTAGGCCATCCCGCCGGTCAGCGCGCCGTCCCCAATCACAGAGACCACGTAGTAATCTTCGCCCAGCACGTCACGCGAACAGACATAGCCCAGCCCCGCCGAGATCGACGTCGAGCTGTGCCCGGTGTCGAACGCGTCGCAGTCGCTCTCCTTGCGCTTCGGGAAGCCGCTCATCCCGCCGAATTTGCGCAGCTCGTCAAAGCCTGCCTTTCGTCCGGTCAGGATCTTGTGCGTGTACGACTGATGCCCGACGTCCCAGATGATCTTGTCCCGCGGAAGCGTAAAGGCAAGATGCAGAGCCATCGTCAGCTCCACCACGCCGAGATTCGAGGCAAGATGTCCCCCGGTCTGGCTGATCTTCTGAATCAGAAAATCCCGGATCTCCTGTGCGAGTTCCGGCAGCTGTGCCTTCTCTATCTTCTTGATATCGTTTACTTCATTGATCTTCTCTAACAAAATAAACGCCACCCTTCCTGTGCGCTGCCTCCTGCAAGTCCCGGCTTTCTCCTGATCCCGGCCTTCTCAGCCGTACGGTAGCTCTGTTCTGCGCGTTATACTCTCCGGACCGATCCTGCCGACGGCGCCGTTCCTCTCAGCCGTGCGGCAGTCCCGTCCTCCTGCATTATGCTCTCCGATGGATCAGATTGAGGATCAGCTCCCGCAGGAATTCATTTTCATACGGCAGCTCGTCCAGAATACGGATCGCCTCCTTCGAATAGCGCGCCACGTCCTCCTGCGCCTTTTCAAGGCCGTTTACCGTCACATAGGTCGTCTTCTCGTTCTTCTCATCGCTGTTCACTGACTTGCCCAGCGTCTCCTGATCTCCGGTCACATCCAGGATATCATCCTGAATCTGGAATGCAAATCCTACGTTTGCAGCAATCTGACGCACTTTTTCGAGTTCCTCCGGTGAGGCGCCCGCAAGCACCGCGCCGATCATCATCGAGGCCTCGATCAGGGCACCGGTCTTCAGCCGATAAATAAAATGGAGCTGTTCTCCGTTCAGGGGCTTTCCTGCATACTCCACATCCACCGACTGGCCGCCGATCATCCCGTCCAGCCCGGTCTTCCCCGCGAGAATACGCAGCGCCTGTCCGATGCGAGGATTATCCGGCTCCATATCAAACGCCTTCAGCGCAGTCTCATACGCCAGATTCAAAAGCGCATCGCCCGCAAGGATCGCCATCGCTTCTCCGTACACGACATGTGTCGTCTTCCTGCCGCGGCGATACTCGTCATTGTCCATCGCCGGCAGATCATCGTGGATCAGCGAATGTGTATGCACCATCTCCATCGCCGCCATGAACGGCTTAATGACTCCTGACTTCCCGCCGAACATCACATAGGTCTGCTGCATCAGGAGCGGCCGCAGCTTCTTGCCTCCGACCAGCATACTGTAATTGACCGCCTCGAGAAGCGTCCTCTGAAACCCGTCCTCCTCCGGCAGATACCCGGCGATCACACTCTTGATCTCCGTCACACGTTTCTTCATCTGCTCGTCAAAATTCACTCAGCTCACCCTCCCCGTTTACAACCAGAACCTGTTTTTCCACCCGGTCGATCTTCTCATTGCACTTTGCCAGAAGCTTCATCCCCTGCTGGTACAGTTCCAGAGCCTCCTCCAGCGGAAGGCTGCTGTCCTCCAGCTTCTTCAGCATCTCGTCCAGTCGGTCAAACGATTCATCCAGCGTCATTTCCTGCGACGCTTCATCCTGCAAAGCCTCAGCTTCCGCATGCAGCCGGTCAGGATCC
Organism: uncultured Lachnospiraceae bacterium; assembly: GCA_947624055.1. Taxonomy (GTDB): domain Bacteria; phylum Bacillota; class Clostridia; order Lachnospirales; family Lachnospiraceae; genus Choladousia. Next base: position 2,908 of record CANQIW010000170.1, on the reverse strand, counting down.
GCTGAAAACCCCGGCTCTCTTTCCTGTTTATCCGTGTATTCGTCAAAACTGTTCATTGCAGTCACTCCCTTCTCTCCACCTTCAAAACCTCCGCGGTGATCTTTCCGTCGGCGACATAGGCCTGCAGCTCATCGCCCGCCTGAACCTGCGTGACCGAGGAGATCCGTTTTCCGTCCTCGCCTGTCACAAAGGCGTATCCCTGCGCCAGCTTCTCAAGCGGCGACAGTCCGCGCAGCCGCTCGATGGCAAGCGCCATCCGACGCTTTCCGGACTGAAGGCTCTCCTGCATTCCCCGGCGCAGGCGCTCATCCAGATCCGCGGCTCTCTGTCTCTGGTCGCGCACCCTCTGCTGCGGACTCGCGTAGTGCAGGCGAAGCCGATACTGTTCGATCCGCCCCCGCTGTCCCTCCGCTTTCTGACTCATCATCCTCGCAAAGCGCAATTGAATATCCAGCAGCTGCCGACACAACGCCCCCGTATCCGCGACTGCCAGTTCTGCCGCGGCCGACGGAGTCGGAGCACGCAGATCCGCCACGAAGTCCGCGATCGTCGTATCCGTCTCATGGCCAACCGCCGAGATCACCGGCGTGCGGCAGGCAAAGATCGCGCGGGCGACGAGCTCCTCATTGAACGCCCACAGATCCTCGATCGAGCCTCCTCCACGCCCGACGATGATGACATCCACATTCTGCCCGTCCATCACACGAAGCCCCTCCGCCACACTCTCGGCCGCTCCTTCTCCCTGAACCTGCGCCGGATAGAGAATGATCTGGATTCCGGGGCTTCGCCTTCTGGAAACCGTGATGATATCCCGAACCGCTGCCCCCGTCTTTGCGGTCACAACGCCGAGCCTGCGCACATACTTCGGAATCGGCTTCTTGTATTCCCGGGCAAACATGCCCATCTCTTCAAGCTCCTGCTTCAACGCCAGAAAACGCTCGTAGAGCAGCCCGGCGCCGTCCAGACGAATGCGCCTCGCGTACAGCTGATACCTGCCGTCGCGCTCATAGACGTCCACGTTTCCGTCCACAACCACCTGCTGCCCGTCAGACAGCTTAAAAGCCAGTCCCTTTCTATCTCTGACAAACATCACGCAGGCAATCGTCCCGGACGCGTCCTTGAGTGAAAAATAAATGTGCCCTGAGCCATGGTAATGGCAGTTCGACACCTCACCCTGAACGCTGACCCGGGTCAGCAAAAAATCCTGCGTGAACATAGCCTTGATATACTGATTGATCTGCCTGACCGAATACACCTTCTGCGTAAGCTTTCCATCATACACAGTCCCAGCCTGCCTGAGTGTCTGCATACCTATGCCCTTCTTTCAATCAGGCGAGTTTCGCCAGAATTCCGTTCACAAAAGACGGCGAATCGTCTCCGCCATACTTCTTGGCGAGCTCCACCGCCTCGTTGATCGCAACCTTCACAGGGACGTCCTCGTCGAACAGCATCTCATAGACCGCCAGACGAAGGATCGCCAGCTCTGCCTTCCCCATACGCGGCGTCTTCCAACCCTGCGCCACCTCATTGATCCTGCTGTCAATCTCAGGAACTTTTTCTTTTATCCGCTCAACCTTTTCCGCAATATAGCCGTGCTCCTCTTCCGTCGCCTCGGTGAGCTCCTCGAAATAGATCCTCACCTGCTCCGGAATCTCCTCGCTCGGGTGAAAATCCCCGCAAAACACAAGCTTAAATATGTGTTCCCTGATCTCGCTTCTCTTCATAATCCGCTTCTCCGCTAAATCTGTCTGTCGTCACCGGCGCATTCCCATGAGCCCGGACCCGCAGGATTGCCTCGCGTCCCCGCATCCCTGTACAGTAAAAACAGCTGTTGCAAAAAGTATGTTCTTCTTTCACAACAGCTTATCATCTCATTTCTTCTCCATTGCGACATTCACGATCTTGATATTGACCTCAGCGACCTCGAGTCCTGTCATCGTCTCGATCGCGGTCTTGACCTTCTCCTGGATCTGGGAGCAGGTCGTCGGCACATTGTAACCGTATTGAATATTGATCGCCAGCGCCACGTGAACCGTTTCCTCGTCCATCGTGATCTTTACGCCCTTGGACAGGCTCTTCATCCCGAGCTTCTCGATCAGGTCTCTCGTGACATTGCCGGCCATCGAGGCGACGCCGTCAACCTCCGAGGCCGCCAGCCCGGCAATGATCGCAACCACCTCGTCCGCGATGCGGACCTCCCCGAACTTCTCCTCATTCTCCAGCTTGTGCGTGTGAACCTCTGTATGTTCCATAGCTGCATCCATAGCGATAGCCTCCTTACCCAAACGCGCAGCAACATACGCGTTACTCATCCATATATTGTGTTATCAATATTAATATTTATTATACAGAATACAGACCTTGTTTGCAAGCCGTTTTCAAAAATTCAGCCTTGCCGGGACGAAAGCTTAACGTCCGAACTCGGCCAGCTTAAGCCCCTCGTTCCGCTCGAGCACCATGCCGACCGACCAGCTGTTGACGAACAGAAGCAGCGGGCGGTCTTTGAGATCCCTGATCTTCTTCATGTCCGAAGTGCCGACGATCCTGTTCAGGTCGATGTCCTCGTTCTCGATCCAGCGGATGTGCTCGTACGGGAGCGGTTCCAGCACGATGTCCACATTGTATTCATTTTCAAGCCGGTATTTCAGGACGTCGAACTGCAGCACGCCGACCACGCCGACGATGATCTCCTCCATGCCGGTGTTGAACTCCTGGAAGATCTGGATCGCGCCCTCCTGCGCGATCTGGTTGATCCCCTTGACGAACTGCTTGCGCTTCATCGTGTCGATCTGCCGCACGCGCGCGAAATGCTCCGGCGCGAAGGTCGGGATGCCCTCGTAGGCAAACTTCTTTCCCGGCATGCAGATCGTGTCCCCTATGGAAAAAATACCCGGATCGAAGACTCCGA
>CANQIW010000169.1 GCA_947624055.1 uncultured Lachnospiraceae bacterium | reverse complement strand
GCTGTTGCTTCCCACCGCCGCCATCGCGTTCGGACCGACAAAGCGACCTACCACGGCGACGTCCGCCGCGTTGAACAGCTGCTGCAGCATGCCTGTCGCCGCCAGCGGAAGCGCGAACACCAGAAGCTTATCCCAGATGCTTCCGTGCAGCATATCAATATTCTGTCGACTCAATCCAATCGCCCTCTTTTTGTAAATGTACCGCAGAGTGTCCCGCAGACCGGCTGCGCCTGCAGAGCCAACTCCCGCGAACTCCCTTCATTTCTATTGCACAGCCTTTTCCTGTGACCGGCAGCTCAGACACTCAGCTTCTTCTCCGCCATCCAGCCGGAAAATACCAGAAGGATCACCGTGACCACAGCCATCGCGCCGATCCCGAGACAGTAGTACAGCATCTCTGTATCCGGTCCGGTCGAAAGCGCGTTAATCCTTCCGTTCAGCCAGTTCGTCCCCCATGTGATCAGCAGATAAACAACGACCGCGAGAACTCCGGCCAGCTTCGTCCTGGAAAGAACAGTCCGCACTGAGATGATCGCCGCAAAGCCGGAAGCGATCATGCTGATCCAGGAGACAAACATGGAGATAAGCACCAGAAGCACCATGTCCCACTCAATCTCTACCTCAAATATTCTTTCAATATATTGCCGCAGGAAATTCAGCATCTCCGCCAGGCTCTCATTTGCCGCCATGTAGGCCGTAAAGCAGACCATGAACGCCGCGCCGAACATCAGCATCGTCAGAAGGATCTGACAGATCGCCGCAAGGATCTTGGCCGTCAGGATCTGATACGCGGACTTCGGCAGCATGAACAGCATATAGCTCTCCTTGGTCCGGATGTCCCTGTTGAGTACCAGAAGGCTCTCAATCCCGACATAGATCGCGGCAAACATCCCGATCAGCATCAAAAGCACCATGGCGATCCCCTCCCAGCTGTCCTTCTTCAGCAGCGTCCCCAGAATGTAAAAAGCGCAAAGCGCCAGAAGAACAAGGCCGATGATCAGCTTGGATCCCATCTGCTTCTTCCATTCATATTTAAATAATTTCAGCATCCCTATTCACTCCTTCTGTAACCATATTCCCATCCGCCCGGCTGCAGGCGCACGGCTCCGATTCGCTCTGATCCAATCGTCAGCCATAGATCTTCCGGTACAGATCCGCCACGGACTCGTCGTACTGCGCGCGGATCTCCCCTATGCTTCCGGCCAGCACGATCTCGCCCTCTTTCACGAAGATCGCTCCGTCGATCGTGTCCTCGATCTCATCGACAAGATGCGTCGACATCACGATCGTGTTGTTCGGAGAGCTCGTCTCCACAATCGTCTCCATGATCCGGTCGCGCGCCACCAGATCGATCCCGTTGAGCGGTTCATCGAGCAGATAGAGCTTTGCGTCGCGGGCAAGCGTCGCCGCCAGCTTCAGCTTCGCCGCCATGCCGGACGAGAGCGTGCGCGCCTTATCGTTCGGATCCAGCTCCATCCGCTCAAGCAGACGGCTGAAACGATCCGCATCAAAGTCCGCGAAGAAATCTTTGTAATAGGTTCCAACGTCCCGGATCTTCATAAACGAATAAAAGAACGGCTCTGTTGACATGTAGGCGATCTCCGCTTTATCGCGATAATTCAAGGGCTGTCCCTGATAAAGAATGCTTCCCTTCCACGATTTCACAAGACCCGAGACCATTTTCATCCAGGTCGTCTTGCCGCTCCCGTTCGGCCCCAGCAGGCCGTATATATGGCCGGTCTCCAGATTCAGGCTGATGTTCCTGACCGCCGGCTTTCTCCCGTAATACTTTGCCAGATTGCTGCATTCCAAGAGCATTTTCTGTCCTCCTGTCTGTGTAAGCTCGAAAATATCTCCACATGAATGTTGCACTAATTTAGGAAAAAAGTCAAGTGATTGTTTTTCATATGCATAAATGATATACTGTCAGTAATTTATTGCAAAAGAAACGGAGGCTCACATGCTTACCATCACAGAAACGATCCCGGATTTTGATACCTATGAAGATTATCTCGGCTATCGCGGCGAAACCGCCCTGTTCTTCGATATCGAGACGACCGGGCTCTCCCCGTCCTCCGCGATCGTGTTTCTGATCGGAATTGTTAGAAAGGTCAGCGGCAGCTGGCAGCTTACGCAGTGGCTCGCACAGCGCCCGGCGGATGAGGCGCTGCTTCTGCAGGCGTTTTCAGACGCCGCGATAAACTGCGACACGCTGATCCACTTCAACGGCAGTACCTTCGATCTGCCGTTTATAAAGGAGCGCGCGCGTCTTCTCGGCCGTACGGAGCTTTCCGAGTCCGGCGATTCCCTCACTTCTGAAATGCATCTCGCCGAGCACTCTATGGACGGCAAACATTCTCTGGATCTGTACCAGAGGCTCCGTCCGCTGAGACAGCCGCTCGGACTTGCGCGCATGAATCAGGGCTCGCTGGAGCAATTTCTCGGCTGGCCGCGCAAAGACCGTCTGAGCGGAAAGCAGATGATCTCCCTTTTTCAGAAATACGTCGCCTCACAGGAGCCGCTGCTGCGCGATCTTCTGCTTCTCCACAACCACGACGACCTGCTCGGAATGACCAGCCTGCTGCGCCTGTGCGCATATTCCATGCTCTTTGACGGACAGTTCACGGCTGTACGCGCGTCGCTCGCAGGCGCCAGAGCTGAAGCATGCCACGATCAGCCCCTCCGCATGGGGCATCGCGAACATGCGTCGCCTGCAGATACCGATCCTGGCATCAAAAACAGCGCGGACATTGGCATGGAACCGCCGTCTGAACCAAAAGCAGACCATATCGAAAGCGGCTGCAGCTGCATGAAGCTTCACCTGACACTGACAGCCGCTCTGCCGCGGGAAATCACGCTGTCCCTCCCCGGCGTTTCTTACACTCTGACCGCCTCCGGCTCGCAGGCAGTCCTGTCCGTTCCGGGCTTTCGCGGCGAGCTTCGCCACTTTTTTCCAAATTGGAAGGATTATTATTATCTGCCGCTGGAAGATCAGGCCGTCCACAAAAGCATCGCCGCGTTTGTCGACCCGCAGTACCGCGCCCGCGCCACAGCCGCCAACTGCTGCATCAAAAAAAGCGGGCTTTTCTTTCCCCAACCGGAGGAATTTTTTTCGCCCGCCTTCAAAGCTTCCTGTGATTCCAGAGAGTTGTTTTTCGCCTGCCCGCAGCAGGAGGACAAAGCTCAGCCGAATCAAATCCCCGGGCGGTCAGGAGGATCGCCCTCAGGATCCTCCCCGGAAACAGCCCTTTCCCTGCACATAGATCAGGAGAAGCTCGCCTCCTACACCGCCGCGCTGCTGCGTATGTTCGCGCACGCCTCCTGATATTAAGCCGCTTCCGGCATACGCTCAGCGATCCGACGTATACGGCGGCAGCTCCGGATGTCCGCCCGCGGCCTTCTGCATCCCGCGCGGGATCGCGTCCTTCGAGGTTTTCCAGTCCGCGTCCTTGTTCCGATAGTCAAACTTGTCGCAAAACCACTCCAGATCGTCGTAAAGACGTTCCATATTCTTCTTCATCAGCGGCAACAGCACATCGAAGAATTCTTTTTTCTCCTTATCCGGAAGCGCAGTCTCGGCGGCGTCCGCCACTGCCCCGAAATGCGGGACGCAAAGGCCCTTGCTCTCGGCAAACATTTTGCGAAACTCCGGATCCTTCCGGTACTGGTCAAAGAACGAATTTAGATACTGCCGGAAAGAATTTTTATAGAAATTGCAGATATAGCAACTCTCCTCGCGCGCGGCCGCCCACGCGCCGAGTGAATTGTGCCCGCCGCCTTCCTGCGCTTTTCCTTTCTTCAGGCGATCCATGAACGAGACATGCGAGGGCGAGAACTTCGCGATCTGCTCGCCCAACTCCTCATTCAGTTTCTTCATATGTGTTTTCAGAATCAAACCCATCCCCAGACGATTCCCGTAATCATACATCTTCTTATAATGGATCCTGCAGAATCCGGCCGCATCTGTCTCCGCGCGGATATCGTCCTCCATATAGGAAGCGCCCGATCCCAGCACGAAATCCAGCGTATGCTCCTCCAGTTTCCGCTCAATAAAGCAGAACGGGCACTCATCCCCCGCCTGAAACGCGTCTGTCAACGGTATCGTGTACAGTTTTTCTTTCATCCCGAATCCCTCCCGCACTTTCTTACATCAAACGAATCCATATCGACGGCTTTGATTTTGTCATCCCAAGTGTACCCATTTTGCCGAAATCCGTCAAGTGGTATAAGCAGATAGAATGATAGTGCAAAAACTGGAGAAAAATGGTATAATCCAAAGGGCGCGGCGCTTTTGCTCAGCCTTGCCCTGACAATCTCCGGCGTCTTTTATCTGCCTGCTTACGCGACGTCACCCAGTCTTGATGGCGCTGCAGCGGATGGGGCTTTCCGTCGTTTTCGGCAACGGCACTGTTCCTCCGGAAAAATTTACCGTCGAAAAGGACGGTCAGGCGATCGCCCTTCCTTCCGAATGGACCGGTCTTCCCTCCGGCAGTCTCTATGGCAGTGACGGCACGCTCCTCTCCTCGCTCTTTCCCACAATTGACGGCTGCCACATCGTGAACGCCACTGTGCATAGCACCGCCATCCGGCACATCGGTACTCTGACAGCAGAGATCAGCGGCCGGGAAATGACGTTTATCTACTATTCCACTGACCCGGAATTGAACGAACAGTCCGTGACGGTGTTGGATGAGAAAGATGTTATCACGCTTCATTACGAAGAGGATGAATATGAAATAAGCTATGAGGTATCCGGAGCATCCGGCTTCTCCGCCGAAGATCTGTTCGGCAAGAATCGCCCGCGGAAAACGCAGCGTCACGGCTATACGCTGAACGTGACCGTGCCGCGCGGCTATACCGGCATCGTGTATGTGAACAACAGTTACCAGATACCCGGTGGCGATTACGGCTTTCTCAGTCTTGGTGCTGACCCCACATACGAAGCCACCGCGACCGGCGCTAAAATCGCCGCCTCCAGTCTGCCGCATTTTTTCTCACGCAGCGGAACCTACACCTACACCAGCGTCAGCTCCGCGCAGCACGTCAGCATACTGCTGGCAAAACGCGGCAGTTTCACAGATAAATATCGCTTCGACCCGCATTTCTGGCTGCAGACCGCAGACGTGAAAGACCGCATTGCCGCCAGTGGAAAGGACGCTATACAGATCAGCAGCATCAACCCGGATGGAACTTATTCCTACACCTGGTATTTCAACACGGTCGTGATCCCGAATGTGTGGCAGACATACATGCTGCGCACACTTGAGATTAACGGCGAGGCGATAGCCGTGCCATTCTTTGAGAGCGTTGAGAACAACAACCCGAATGTCAGTGCCGAGACCAC
>CANQIW010000168.1 GCA_947624055.1 uncultured Lachnospiraceae bacterium | reverse complement strand
TTCCTCCTGCTTCTCCGTCACAGGCTCCGCCTTCTGCGTCTCCTTCTCAGGCACGGCTTCCTGCTTTCGAGTCTGTGCTTCCCCCTCAGGCTCCTTCCCGGTCACGGATTTCGCGCTTTTCTTCGCGCCAAACATCGCGCGAAGCTTCTCCGCGACCTCATCCTCCACGCTGCTCATATGGCTCTTGCCCTCAATACCGATTTTCTGCAATGCAGCGATAATATCTTTGTTTTCCTTTTCCAGCTCCTTCGCCAGCTCATGAACTCTGATCTTCGCCATACTCATACCTCCCGTCCCTCACACTCAACTTTCATGTTACCGTCCACTTCGTTTTCTTTCACATGCCGTCTCACCATGCCTGGGCTTTTCAGGAACTCCTGTCCGCCCCCGGGATCGTCTTCCCCGACAGTCCCGCAATACACGCCCTGATTCTTTGTGAACTGCAACAATTTCTTCTCTATCGACCTTGATAGCCCCTCATCCGTAATCGCAAGGGACGCCCGAAATTCGCACCCGATCGCTGTGCCAAGCTGTTCTTTTCCTCCGTAAAAAAATACAGGTATCCGATAAAAATCGCACATATTGCGAAATTTCTTCTTCGTGTTCTCCGAGGCTTCTTCCGAAACGATCACGAGCCCGGCCCGCCCGGAACTGACTGCCTGCTCCGTCTGGAACTCGCCGGCCGCAACCTTCCCGGCTTTCTTCGCGATACCAACCAGCGATAATACGCTATCTCTTCTCAATCGATTCAATCTCCTTTTTCAGATTCCCATAGGTCTGCTCAGGCAGCTTTACTTTCAGAGAACGTTCGATCCCTCTGTTCCTGACCGCTTTCTCAAAGCAATCCATCGAGCGGCAGACGTACGCGCCGCGGCCGTTCCTTCGGCCGGTCATGTCCAGAACGATCTCGCCCTCCGGAGTCCTGAGAATCCGTATCATCTCTCTTTTATTCTTCATTTCCTGACATCCCGTGCACTTGCGCAGCGGAATCTTTTTTCCCTGTGCTGCCATGCCCTACTCCTGACTGTCGTCGGACTGACCGTCATCGGACTGACCGTCGCCGGATTCTCCCTCGGACTCCGGATATTCCTGATCCTCGTAGTAATATCCTTCGCCCTCCTGGCCTTCATAGTATTCGCCGTTGTTCTGGTCTTCGTAATAGCCGTCCTCATAATAGCCGTTCTCGTCATAGTACTCGTCCTCGTAGTAATCCTCCTCATACTCGAGAAGATCGCCGGACTCGCGAGCCTGCGTCTCGCTCTTGATATCGATCTTAAATCCGGTCAGACGAGCCGCCAGACGCGCATTCTGTCCCTCCTTGCCGATTGCGAGCGAGAGTTGATAATCCGGCACGACTACCTTCGCGGTCTTCTCATCACCGTCCGCGATGACAGAGATCACCTTCGCCGGGCTCAGCGCGTTCTCAATCAACAGCGCCGCGTTTTCATCCCAGTTGATGATATCGATCTTCTCCCCGTGAAGCTCATCGACAACCGCATTGACACGCGCGCCGTTTAAACCAACGCACGCACCGACCGGATCCACATCCGGATCGTTCGACCAGACAGCCATCTTCGTCCTGCTGCCGGCTTCCCTGGCGATACACTTGATCTCAACCGTACCGTCCTTCACCTCTGTGACCTCAGCCTCAAACAGCCGCTTCACAAACTCCGGATGCGTGCGCGACACCAGAATCTTAGGCCCCTTCGGCGTATCACGCACTTCAAGCACATACACCTTGATGCGCTGCGTCGGGTAATAGCTTTCGCCGCGGATCTGCTCCTCCACATTCAGTATCGCGTCCACCTTGCCGAGGTTAATGCTGATATTGCCATTGTTGTTGCGTCCGATATAGCGCTGCACGACGCCTGTCACGATATCTTTTTCCTTCTCATAATACTCGTTGTAGAGAACCTTGCGCTCCTCCTCGCGGATCTTCTGCAGGACCACGTTCTTTCCGTTCATCGTCGCGATACGGCCGAAGTTCTTCGACTGGATCGGCACGCGCACAATGTCGCCGAGCTCATAGCGCTCGTCCTTGAGCTTCGCGTCCGTCAGGCTGATCTCTGCCAGCTCATCCTCCACGTGCTCCACCACGGTCTTCTCCGCGTAGACCTCGAACTCGCAGGTCTCCGGATCGATGTTGACCACTACATTGTTCGCCTCTGACTTTCCGTAATGGTTCTTGCACGCCTGCAGGATCGACTGTCTGATCGCCTCGAGCAGCGTATCCCTGCTGATGTTTTTCTCTTTCTCAACGATCGCCAGTGCCTCAAACAATTCGTTATTCATGATTGTGTCCTCCCCGTTAGAAATCGAATGCCAGCCGCACAAGCGCGATATCTGCCCGCGCAAACTCCATCGTTTCCTGATTTTCCATTTCAATGATGATTTTATCTTTATCGTATTCCTTAAGAATACCGGTAAATTCCTTCTGATGACTGATGGGCTTAAAGGTCTTCACCTCGACCTCCTCGCCAATGCTCCGCGCGAAATCCCTGTCCTTGCGAAGCGGCCGTCCAAGTCCCGGAGAACTGACCTCCAGGATATAACTCTCTTCTATAAAGTCTGTCTCATCCAGCAGATCGCTGAGCGCCCGGCTCACCAGCTCGCAGTCGTCCACAGTGATTCCCCCCGGCCTGTCAATGTATGCGCGAAGGTACCAGTTTCCGCCTTCCCTGACATACTCCACATCCACCAGCTCGAATTCGTGCTGCCGGATGATCGGAAGCAACAGCTCCTCTGTCTTCTGCTCGTAGATCTCTCTTTTACTCATCCGCATCCCTCCAATGCTTCGGCCACCCGATGTCCCACCATGCAAGAAAGTGGACCGGACGGCCCACTTTCTATTCAGCATTTCTATTAAATTCTCACACATGATAACACCATTTTTCAGCAAATGCAAGCATTTTCTTCTGAAAAATGCGCTTATCTCTTCTCGTACTCGATCGACGTGACAGTATTGTCCTCTTTCTTCACCGTGATGTTGATGCCCCAATCGTAGCTGTCCTTGTCCTGCACCGTATAATAGGTATAATCGTCGGTATCGCTGCTCACCTCATACGGAAGCGTCTCAAGGATCGGCATGAGTTCATCCGCGCTCATGTGGTTTGAGATACCTCCCGGAAGCGCAAGCGGAAGATCCGCGTCGTAGCTGTCGGCCTCAACCTCCGTGACAAAGCAGTTCTCGATCGTCGTCGCGTTCGGATCATGGTTGTCCGCGGTGCCGCGGAACTCCTTGCCATCCTTGATCATCTCGAACCAGCCGAAATAATCGCCCGCGACCACGGCGTCTGAATCTTCCGGCTTCAGCGTAAAGCCGTTCTCAAGAAACACGGACACCGGCGCCGGAAGCTGATACAGGTTTCCGGCAAACTCAACGATACCGGAGCGGATGTCGTCGCCCAGCTCGGTCGGCGCCTCATAGGCCAGAACCTCCTCCGTCGGCTCGCCGCTCACCTCTGCCGCAGCCGCGTCGTTCGCTCCCTCTTCCTGCACCAGGTTCTCAAGGTCGAACTTGTCAATCACGCCCGTCTCGCTGTCGATCTCGAATTCAATGCTCTGATAGATATCGTACTCGTAGGTCAGTTTTGTGTAGAGATCGCCCTCGTAGGTATCGGACGGCTCACCCCAGGCAGCCTTGACGTCGTCCAGCGTGGAGACGTTGAAGGTAAGACCCTTCGGGAACTCGATCACCGTCTCCGGCGCATCCTCGAACTGATAGGAATCGATCGACATGCCGCCCACCGAGCACTGTGTGGCGGGCATCGTGTTGAGCCCCAGGTTGAACAGTTCCACATACGCCTCAAGGTTCCCCTTGGTGAAGCGGAACGAGCTGTAGCTGTTCGGAGCGATATCTGTGTCCTCATCCTCCGCGTACGTCCAGCCGAGCGCCATGAAATCCTCACAGTTCATCGGGAACTGGTAGACGTCCCCATCCAGCTTCAGCTGGAAACTGTAAATGTCGTCCGAAAGCTCTCCCTCCGCTGTCTCCGCAGCTGTCGCCTCAGTCGCAGCCTCTTCCTCCGCCAGCGCAGCGGCTGCACAGGCAGAAAAGCACAGACTGCACGCAAGCAGAGAAACCAGTAATTTCTTTTTCATAAGTATCCTCCTTAGATAAATAAATATAATACATTGAATTATTCGCATTTGTATCATAACATGACATTCTTTTTCCCGCAATAAAAGAATAAAACCAAATTTTCAAGATATTGAGCCGAATATACAGGCTTCCGTGTTTCTTTGGCGTCCATCCGCGATCGTCCGGGAGCGGCAACAAAAAAGTACCGCGGACGCGGTACCTTTCAACAGCGGATAACGGGAATCGAACCCGCCTATCCAGCTTGGGAAGCTGGTGTTCTACCAATGAACTATATCCGCATGCCGTTATTATACAACGGCAGATCAAAATTTACAAGCACTTTTTCTCTGCAAATTCCGACCTGCCGCTGTCGGTAAGATCAGCCCGTTCTCAGCGCGCCTTCGTCCCCTTCGAATCGCGCGAGCCGATGCGCAGCCGGTTGATGTGCACCGGCTTGTCGGCGAACGTCACCTCCGGGCACTCTCCGCCCTCCAGCCAGTAGACCGCCGAGAGCTCGTCGCCCGCGCCGAGCTTCATGCCTCGCACGCCGATCGCCGTCTTCTTCTTGAGCGGGATCTCGGCTGCCGGGAAGCGCAGGAAATAGCCTGCCTTCGACGCCAGCACCAGATGCGCCTGCTCGTGCGCCGCGTGCACCTCGAGCACCGCGTCGCCGTCCTGCAGCTTCGTCGCCGCGATCGTCCGCTTGGACACCACGTCGAACTCGCAGCCCTCGACCTGCTTCACCATCGCCTGCTTCGTGACAAAGGTGAGCACGGTGTCCCTGATATCGTTCAGCGCCATCACCGAGACGAAATTCTCCTCGGCGCTGTCATAATTGCAGAGGTTGTCGACCGGCGTGCCCTTGTCCCGGAACTTGCCGAACGGCACGTCGAGCACCTTGAGCAGGTGCGCTTTCCCGGCGTCCGTGAAGACGCAGACGCGGTCTGTGTTCAGGCAGTGGATCACGAAGCGCTGCTCCGTGTCCGCCGCGTCCTTGTTTCGCTCGTAGGTCGCCTCGTCAATCGTGCGCACATAGCCGAAGCGGTCCATCAGGAATACGACCGGCATCTCCTCGATCGGCCGCTCCTCCAGCACGATCTCCTCCGCATTCTCGATCGCGGTCCTCCTCGGCCTGCAGAATTCTCGCTTGAACGCATCTAATTCCTTGATGATGACCGCTGCCATCGAATCATAATTGTTGAGGATGTCCTGGTAGCGCGCAATATTCGCAAGCGTCGTCTCGTGTTCCTTCATCAGCACCTCGACCTCGAGGCCGATCAAGC
>CANQIW010000167.1 GCA_947624055.1 uncultured Lachnospiraceae bacterium | reverse complement strand
GGCTCAGGATCTGGATGATGCGCTCCGTCTCCTGCTGCCTGCCAACCGTCACATCCAGCTTGCGTGCGGCCGCCAGTTCCGTCAGATCCCGGCTGTACTGATCGAGCATCGGCGTATTCGTCACGCCTCCGTCAGCCCGGGCACCCCGCAGGAGATCTTTATATTTCTCCTCCGGGATTCCCATCACGGTCGCGAGATCCAGATAGAGCTTCTGGAGGTTCACCCCGAGCGTGTGGAGCAGCCGCGCCGCCACACTCTCAACGTCCTGAAGGATCGCCAGAAGAATGTGCTCTGTCCCTGTCTGCTCGCTGCCGAGGAACTGCGCCGCCTCAACGCTTGCCTCAAGGATCTCCCTCGCGCGCGGACTCCAGCCCTCCTCCTGAGCCGACAGCACGCTGCCCTCCGGCGCGATCAGGCGGTCGATCAGTTCCCTGAGCTTCTCCTCCTCCACATGGTGCGCGCGCAGAACCGCTCCCGCCGTCCCTTTCGTCTCCTGCAAAAGACCGATCAGAAGGTGCTCGGAGCCGACATAACTGTGTCCGCAGCTCTTTGCCGCCTTCACTGCCAGACTCTGCACCTGCACAGCGCTCTTTGTGAAATTATCCTGCATCAATCGTCCTCCTGTCTCCCATACTCGTCGTAAATCTCGTCTATCATACCGTACACTTCCTCGCGCGTAATGTTCTTACAGAAGCCCTTGGCCAGAATCACGCGAAGCTCCCTCTTCATCTCTTCCTCCGCCTGCAGCTTGTTGACGTCCACCGCGATGACCGCGCCCTTTCTGCGGTCGATCGTCACAAAGCCCTCCTGCCGCAGCACGGAGTATGCCTTGTTCACCGTATGCATATTGATCCCGATGTCGCTCGCGAGCTGCCGGACCGACGGCAGCGGATCTCCCTCCCGGATCATCGATGTGGCGATCCCCAGTATGATCTGATTCCGAAGCTGCATGTAAAGCGCTTCGTCGCTCTGAAAGTCTATCTGTATCAACATCTGATATTTCCTCCTTTGTGGTATGTACTATATAACAGATATTCAGTTCTGTCAATCGCAAATTCACCCGGAAAAAGCACTGACAGACCGCGGCATCCCGCCCGCCGCAGCCGGATACCACAGAGGACAGAAACATCTCCGGGCGGACATTTCTGCAGATCCTTCCCGGAGACATACTGCCGTTCGCAGCCGGATGCGTCTTTTTCTTTTTCGTCAGAGTCCCGGGCTGTTCCCTACAGATCGATCATCGTGACCTCCACGCCGTCGGACTTTCCCTTCTTCTGCGGGCTCTGCCCCTCTCTCTTCTGCTGCTGTACCGGCTTCTGAGGCTCCTGATACTCCGGCATCTTCTTCGATCTCTTCTTCGCCTTCTGCGGCTTCGGCACCGTCGCCGGATCATCGCGTTCTGCCGGCGGCTCCGGGCGGTAAACCTGCAGCTGCGGCTCCTGCTCCTGTTTATAGGCGCCCTCGTACTGCCGCTGCGTCTGACGGTACCCTGTATCATAACCCTGTCTGTCGCAATTCCGGCCGCCGTAGCCCGAATCATCCTTGTTCCGGGAATAACCCGGCTCCTCAGCCTGTCCGGAGCCCCGCGAGTACCCGTACCCCCTGTACTCCTGCAGCTCCTCCTTCAGGTCTTTTTTCTTCAGAAGCAGATTGATGACAATGAAAAGAAGCACTACGCTGAACGCGATCATACCGTACAGGATCCGCATCAACATCGTCGATCTGTCGCGATAGCTTCTGGTCTCATCCTTCAGCGCGTTGATCGTGCTTTCCGCTTCCTGCAGTGTGGTACGGTCTACCTTGACGTACCGGGGATCTTCCGTCTCCGGCTCCGCTTCCGTCTCCGGCTCTGTCTGCGGAACCGGCTCTGTCTCCTGCACGGCAGGCGCTCCGCTCTCCTTCACATGCAGATAATACGGATAGCGCTCACCGTTCTCCGCCTCCACCGTGATCTCTACCGTCGTCTCACCGTCCACAAGCTCTGTTCCGGTGATATCCACGACCCACGCGTTCCCGTTTGTCGGGACCGGATCCAGCTCCAGCTTCTGTGTGCCTGCCGGAACACGAACCTCGTATTCGGTCACCCCATATCCGAATTCCGGAAACACCTCAGCCCCTTCGGTCAGAATCCCCAGGTCGGCAAGCGAATTGTCGTTCGAACCTTCCCCTGCTGTCACGCTGATCGCGCACACCCATGACAGAATGATCGCCATCAGGAACAGCGCGCCCCGTTTGTAGTTTTGCATCCTCATCTTTATCTGCACTCCTCTGTTTAAAACCTTATTTCCTTCTCTGAATCACAGTTCCGCCTCGTCGATCGCCCTGCCGATATCGCTTCTGCAGTATTTATTCTCAAACCTGATCCAGCCGGCCGCCTCGTACGCGTTTCCGCGCGCCTCCCTGAGGTCGGCTCCCGTCGCCGTCACGCCGAGCACTCGCCCGCCGTTGGTCACGATATCATCGCCGCGTTTCGCGGTTCCCGCGTGAAATACATAGTAGCCTTTTTTATCCTTAAACCTTTCCAGTCCTCTGATCGGATAGCCCTTCTGATAGCTCACCGGATACCCTTTCGAAGCGAGCACGACGCAGACCGCCGCGTTGTCCTCGAATTCCAGGTCGACCTGATCCAGCGTGCCGTCGATGCAGGCCTCGAAGACGTCTATGATATCCGTCTTCATCCGCGGAAGCACGACCTGTGCCTCCGGGTCGCCGAAGCGCGCGTTGTACTCGAGCACCTTCGGCCCGTCCGCCGTCAGCATCAGCCCGAAGAAAATGATCCCCTTGAATGGGCGGCCCTCAGCCGCCATCGCGTCAACGGTCGGCTGGTAGATATATTTCCTGCAGTACGCGTCCACCTCATCAGTGTAGAACGGGCTCGGCGAAAACGTTCCCATACCGCCGGTGTTCAGTCCGGTGTCGCCATCGCCCGCGCGCTTGTGATCCTGCGCGGAGGTCATCGGCTTGATCGTCTTCCCGTCCACATAGCTCAGCACGGACACCTCGCGCCCGGTCATAAACTCCTCAATGACCATGCAGTTCCCGGCGTCGCCGAACTTCTTGTCCGTCATGATCTCGCGGACTCCGGCCTCCGCCTCCTCAGGCGTATTGCAGATCAACACGCCCTTGCCGAGCGCCAGCCCGTCCGCCTTGAGCACGATCGGGAACTTCGCTGTTCTCAGATAATCCAGCGCCGCCTGAGCATCCGTGAAATTCTCATACGCGGCGGTCGGGATATGGTACTTCTTCATCAGATCCTTTGAGAACGCTTTCGATCCCTCCAGGATCGCCGCGTTCTTTCTCGGGCCGAACACCCGCAGCCCCTGCGCCTCAAACACATCGACAATGCCGCCCACGAGCGGATCGTCCATGCCGACGACGGTCAGATCGACTGCGTGCTCCTTCGCGAACGCGGCAAGCTTCTCAAACTCCATCGCCTTGATGTCCACGCATTCCGCGTACTCCGCAATGCCGGCGTTGCCCGGCGCACAATAGATCTTGTCCACCTTCGGACTCTGCGCCACCTTCCACGCGATCGCGTGCTCACGTCCGCCGCTGCCTACGATCAATACTTTCATAAGCGTCTCCTCCATGTTTTTCGTCTGTGAAAACCCTGCGGATTAGCGTCTCTCATGCATAATCGGACCGGCAAGTGAACTTGCCATCCGCTTCTGCATGGAGACCGGGCTTTCATTGTATGCAGACTTTCCCGTTTTCCACTTTCACTCGTCCATTCGCGATCAGGTCGATCGCCTTCGGCAGGATCACCCACTCGGCCTGCTCCATCACCCTGCGCTGCAGGATCTCCGGCGTGTCGCCCTCTCGAACCTCCACAGCCTTCTGCAGGATGATCGGCCCGGTGTCCGTGCCTCCGTCCGCAAAATGCACCGTCGCCCCGGTCAGCTTCACGCCGCGGGAGAGCGCCGCCTCGTGCACCGCCAGTCCGTAAAATCCCTTTCCGCAGAACGCCGGGATCAATGCCGGATGGATGTTGATGATGCGGTTCGGAAACGCGTCGATCACAATCTGCGGGAGCACGACCAGACAGCCTGCCAGCACGACGAGCTCCGCCCCGGACTCCTGAAGCGCCTTAAGCAGCGCCCGGTCGAACTCTTCCGGCCGCGGATAAGCCTTGCGCGTGACGCACACGGTCGGGATCCCGGCCTTCTTCGCGCGCTCGAGCGCGTAGGCCTTGCTGCTGTTGCTGACGACGCGAATCACCTGCGCGTTCGTGACGCTCCCGTCCGCGATCGCGTCGAGGATCGCCTGCAGGTTCGTGCCGCCGCCCGACACCATCACCGCGAGCTTCAGCATAGCACCACTCCCTTTTTGCCGGCCTCAATGCCGCCGATCTGGTACACCGTATCGCCCGCAGACTCGATCGCCGCGGCTGCCGCCGTGACGTCCTCCGGCGCGACCGCGACCACCATTCCGATGCCCATATTGTAAGTATTGTACATCATCTCCTCGGCGATGTCTCCCCGCTGCGCGAGCATGCCAAAAATCGCCGGAACCGGATAGCTGTCCTTCTTGATCACGGCGCGCACGCCGTCCGGGAGCATCCGCGGCACATTCTCATAGAAACCGCCGCCTGTGATGTGGCTGCACGCCTTGACGCGCACGCCCGCCTCCCTCACGCTGCGCAGCGCCTTCACATAGATCCTGGTCGGAGTCAGAAGCGCCTCGCCGAGCGTCGCCCCGAGCTCCTCATAATACTCGTTCAGCGCCTCCCGCTCCATCGGGAACACCTTGCGGATCAGTGAAAAACCGTTGCTGTGCACGCCTGTGGACGCGATCCCCAGGAGCACATCCCCGGCTTTCAGATCCCTGCCTGTGATCAGGTCTTTCTCGTCCACGACGCCGACCGCGAACCCGGCCAGATCGTACTCATCCTCCGGCATCATGCCCGGATGCTCGGCCGTCTCGCCGCCGATCAGCGCCGCGCCTGCCTGCACGCAGCCCTCGGCCACGCCGCCGACGATCGCCGCGATCTTCTCCGGGTAATTCTTTCCGCAAGCGATATAGTCGAGAAAGAACAGCGGCTCGCCGCCCGCGCACGCGATGTCGTTCACACACATCGCCACGCAGTCGATGCCGATCGTGTCATGCTTGTCCAGCAGAAACGCCAGCTTCAGCTTCGTCCCGACGCCGTCCGTCCCGGACACGAGCGTCGGCTTCTCCATATTCTTGAACGCTTCCATCGAGAACGCCCCGGAAAACCCGCCGATACCGCCGAGCGTCTCCGGGCGCATCGTCCGCTTCACATGCTCTTTCATGAGCTCCACGGACCTGTAACCTGCCTCAATATCTACTCCTGCCTTCTTGTAGTCCATACGTTCCTCCCGATCTGCACGTCGTTATTATCTT
>CANQIW010000166.1 GCA_947624055.1 uncultured Lachnospiraceae bacterium | reverse complement strand
CTGTCGTAACATAGTATAATTTCTTTGCTTTGCACAAACCCTGCGGAAGTCCTTCTTCATTATATTTCGAAACAATCCCTATCGCATAAATATTTTCGATGTATGTTTTCAGAACAGCCGGAAACTGGCCGTCCCAGTACGGGGCCGATACCACTATCAAATCGGCTTCGGCAAACTGCTTCGGCAGATGAAAGATGCTGTCATTGTAATTTTGCTTTTCGATCTGAGCTTCGCGATAATTCAGGCTATCCTCATTAAGCGGCTTAATCTCCAGATCGGTTAATCTGACTTCTTCAAAAGCTCCCAGCTTGTCCAATAAGGCTTTTGCTAATCTGTTTGTCCTCGACTCCGCCCTTACACAGGCATTCACATACAAGATCATCTTTTTCTCCCTTTCTCCCCATGATTTTTTCAAAATATCTGTAGGATTTTCTTACATGCAGTATGCCATAAAGCCGTTTTTTATTCAAGTCTTTTATATCCTTGCTTTTGCCATGCACAGTTTGTCCTTGCTACACTTGCCTCTTGTTCATATTCAGCACGCTCAGGGCGACAAATATCGCAGCGGAAACAACGGCGACAAGAGCCGCTTCCCCGTATGCTTTCGTTCCTTCCACGCCCGACAGCAGAGAATTGACATTCATCAGCAAAGCAGGCGAGTATGCTTTTGACTTCGGTATGACACGCAGCACATAAGCAAGCAGCACGATTCCGCCGGTACACAGGATAACGCTCGTATTATTTTGCAGCAGTGACGAAAACAGAACGATGAGACTGATAACCCACACGCCGAACAGCCACCACATGGCTGCCGCGAATAATAAATTATTCGCAATACTGTTGTCCCAAAAATAAGCGGTATAGCCGTAGGTAATCGAAAAGCAAAGTCCGTAGCCCAATGTCCACTGGGAGAAAAGCAACACGGTCTTCGCCAATACGACCTTGTATCTCGACAGACCCTTCGTCAGCGCGAGCAGCAGTGTTCCGGATCTGTATTCTCTGGTAAAACTGTCGCTGAAGATCAGCACAAAAGCGATCAGGGCGATTGGGATATTCTTAAAAAACTGACCCCACGAGGTCATCGCATCCACCTGAACATTTGCGACGGTCAACCCGCTTTCTGCTAAGGAATCTGAAAGTATTTCCATCATCCACGGCGTCAGCTTTGCGATCGCGGGATTCATTACGCCGAACAGGGCAAACAACAATACAAGAATTACAAGCTTGCCTGTCCGCGCGGTTTCCAGAATTTCCTTTTTCATAAAAGCAAGCATCGGCATCATCTCGTCACCTCCAGAAAAAGCGATTCAAATCCGTCCGACGGCCGCATACTTCGAAGCTCTTCGATCGTTCCCTGCATCGCGATCTTTCCGTCGTTCAGAAACGCGGCCTCAGTGCAGATCCGCTCCACATCAGAGAGAATGTGCGTGGAGAAAAGTATCGTAGTCTGCTCTTTGGCTGCAAGTAGGATGTCCAGTATTTCCTTGCGGCCGACAGGATCAAGAGCCGACGTCGGCTCGTCGCAGATTAAAAGCTTCGGCCGGTTCAGCAGCGCCTGAGCAATCCCCAGGCGCTGTTTCATGCCCCTTGAGAAGCCTTTGATTCGACGCCGCTCCTGCCCAAGGCCCACCAGCTCCAGCAGCTCATTACTTCGCGCTGTAAGATCCGCCTTACCCATTCCGCTGATCTCTCCGCAGAAACGCAGATATTCCAGGGGCGTCATGTACGCATAAAATTCCGGCACATCAGGAAGGTAGCCAATGTGCCGGTTTGTGTGGGTCTGTCCGAAACGTACCTTTTCACCGCAGACATGAATCTGCCCGCCGTCTGGTTTCAGAAGTCCCAGGATCGCTTTCATCGTCGTTGTCTTCCCTGCCCCATTTCTGCCGATAAAGCCAAAAATACTATGTTCCGGCACGGTCAGGTCAAGTCCGCGAAGCACCTCTTTACCGCCAAAACTTTTTTTCAGATCCTCTATTGTCAGTATTTCCATGTAAGTCTCCATTCCGCCGCCCTTCCATCGGCGGCATAAATAGTGCACTAAATGTCCTCTTTCCCAAGCAGGAAGTACAGGATCGGGCCGATAAACTCCATGCCGATGATCACTACGAAAAGCCACATCGTGCGATTCCCTCTTTTGTAATTCTTATGGGTCAGAATATGGTACAGCGTGTAGCCCAGAAGAGCAAATTCCACGATCGCAAGCGGAATGAGAAAGGGGAGAATTTCTGTAATTTTTTCCATTCTATTTTTCGTCCTTTCTGAAAATCTCTACACAGAAGCCCTTGTACCCGCAGTGTGTGCAGCTGAGCTTCCGCAGGGTCGGGGTATGCCCTGCAAAAAATGCTTCCTTCAGACCGGGTTTGAAAACCTCGTGACACTGCGGACAGATATACGCAACCCTTGAAAAATAGTACCTTGTCACCCAGACCGCATAGGGAATGGCAATAAGGATGTAAAAAACAAATGGAAGCCAAAGTCCCGCGGCGATCCAGAGGATAAGCGATCCCCACTGAAGGATACTAAGGGGGATACCCGTGAGCAGCAAAACGGCGTGGAGCCGCCTCATTTCCTTTTTGTTTTCCATCTGATAAGCTATATCACCGATCGATTCGATGGAGAAATTGGAGACGCTTTTTAACGCCCGCCGGATCCCGCCAAGCAGCTCGAGCTTTGCCTGCCGTTCCTCAATCTCCCCGGAAAGCGTCTGCTCCTGCTGCTCCAGAAGGACAGAGATCACGCTTCCGGGATCCGCCTCGGACAGCAGCTCTCCGATGCTGTTTATGGAGAGCCCGGCGTCGCGGAGAAAGCAGATGATCTTCATGCGCTTGAGGTCGTCTTCCGAATAAAGCCGTCTGCCTCCCTCGGAGAGTTCGCTTGGCGTCAGGATACCGCGGGTATCGTAATACTGTACAGTCCGGACGGATACGCCGCAGAGCTTCGCCATTTCTCCTGTCGTGTATTTTGACATAGCTTTTGCCTCCTTTCGCGCTCATGTTACTACATTACGCAGCGTCACAAGCAATACCTTACGCAGGGGGATTTTTACCCTAATACAAATTTTAGTGCAGAATTTGCACCTTTCTGATTTCATAGATGCCAATCCTGCACTAAAGATTTTTTTCCTTTTCAAAAAAAGCCTTCTTCAACCGCTCGTATTCTTCGTCTGTGCAAACCTGACGACACTTTGGTTCAAACGATTTGGTAACTTCAAAGCAGCTTTTCATATTCTCGCAGGGATATTCCCTGCATTCCGCGCATGTTTTTACGCCCCTGTCCTCACAGCACTTTATGATCTGATATCTGCACCAGTTCTCCGGTCTGCACCCCAGACAGGAGATCTCTTCCGCCGACACGATATGGTCACGATATCCGATTTTCCACCATAGCTCAGCGGTATGCAGCAGTTCATTCTCTGTCTTCTCATAGGGATGCGCTACATATCTCGGACATGCAGAGCAATTGTTTCCGCAGGCAGCTATGATCCTGTTTGCCGCTTCCTTTTTGCCCATCCGACATCTCCCTTACTTTTTTTCATGCATTCGTTTCCGGCTTTTGCCGCTGCCTAATTCTCCAATTCCTGCAAAATATACGCATATACCGTCTGATCTGTAATTTCTTTCTCCTGTTTCTGCAATTCCCTCGTAACATCCCACCAGAAATAAGAAAACAGCGTCTCTCCCTCTTCATCCTTCACCAGACATTTCAGACAGCCATCCTCCCAAAGCTCCGCTTCCTTAAAATAAATCTCCGTCAAAAGCTTTGCTGTTTCATCTGCATGGTCTTTCTCGCAGGTGAACAGGTAATCCTCCCACTCCGGCTCGTCGAGGCGTTTTCCCTTTTCCTGCCTGTATGGACTCAGATCAAATTGGTCGCCGAAACTCTCCTCTATGCGAAGCTGTCCGTATGTATCATCAATATAATTGAAATAATCCGAAGCGTGGAAATTTCCGTCGCCCTTTTTCGACCAGACCATATAAGCGTTCATACGCCCGGAATTGCCTTCCCCGCTCATCCTGAAGCGCATAGGTCCACATATGTACGTATCCTGCTCCCTCTGTCTCGACTTCCTTTGTCTCAAATTCCGTCGACAGCAGCTCAAATTCCTGATGATACCTTTCACTCAGCGTATCCATTACCGCCTTCTGCGCATGAACATTGTATTTATCATAGAAAAAATATCTTGACAGGAAAAACCCGATTCCGCTGCAGAAAATGACAATTCCGGCAATAAAGATCAGAATGACCGTCTTTTTTCTGTTCTTCAAAATCGCCCCTCCTCGTCACAAGGTCACGCCATTTCTCCTTGAATAATAGTTCCTTTTCCCTTCAATTCCAAATCGAAATGGCAGACGCTTCGCGAAAAATTCCGCCATCTCCTCCAACGGGACATTCTCCGTATCCTGAGGCCATTGCTTTAATCCCCGTAAATACGCTTCCTGTGCTTCCATAATGCTCTCCTTTTGCCCGTTTGCAGATAGCGTATCTTTTTCAAAAAGCAAATGCAACCTCATCTTTATTTATAACGAAAGCTGTTCCTTCCCTTTTTGAAAAGCCGGGCGCTCCAGCTGTCCTCATCCGTCTTTGCCGCGCCTGTCATCCGCCGCCCGGTATTCCTCCAGCAAATCCTCCGCCAAATAGCCATCGCTCATGCAGTGAAGATCTGATACTCCGTCCCGGATCAGTTCTCGTTCTACCGAATGATAAAAAAAGTCCATTGCCTCTCTGACGGTGATACCTGCAAGCTCGGCAAAACGCAGGATAACACGACCATATTTCATCTGCAGTAAAGTAGCGTTAGCCCTCATACTTCAAAACTCCTCTCAAATTTCAGATAGTGATCCAAGACCTCTTGACTGCGGAAGCAGATCTGCAAATTTGGGTTCTCCATAGCCAGTCTGCCAATCGCCGCCGACTTGCTGATCAACCCTTCAAAGTACAACTCCACAGTATCATATACACGGTCATTCGCCACACCGCCTGTTATAATATCATAATCTGATACATCCTTTCCCATACGGCACTGCGAAATAAAATCATACCGTTACTCCCTTTTCTTTCATCCTACCGAGCAGATCGTTCACAATGTAATCCTTCCCCTGCGTGTGAAGCACATCATAACAAGGAATAATATAATTATCCAGAATATCGCTGTTTCTCGTGAATGCATCATAAATGACAGACGCATCTACTCGCAGACGCACAGCGACATTCTCTATGCAGAAAACCGCGAATTTCAACTCTTCTCCCGTATAATCTCCGGCTTCAGAGATGTCCCTGTCCTGTCCCACATTGTCAATCAAATTATCAATGAATTTAGCTGCGCTTATTTTTTTCTCAGCATCCATCTCCGATTCGTCCTTTTCCTGTAA
>CANQIW010000165.1 GCA_947624055.1 uncultured Lachnospiraceae bacterium | reverse complement strand
CGGACGCCTACTATCTCGCGGGAGAAGGGATCAGCACGTACGATCTGATGGAGACCGTGACGGCGGACATGGTGAAAGTGAACTTCCTCGCCATCGGCGCGGTGTTTGTGGTGCTGCTGTTCGCGATGAAATCCTTCCTCATCCCGGTCGTCCTGGTGCTGTCCATAGAGACCGCGATCTGGATCAACCTTTCGATCCCGTTTTTGACGCATCAGACCGTTTTCTATATCGCGTACCTGATCATCAGCTCCATTCAGCTGGGGGCGACCGTGGACTACGCGATCCTGTTTACGGAACGTTACAAGGAGAACCGCAGGATGTTTCCGAAGAAGGAATGCATCGTGGAGACGATTTCGAATGTCGCTTCCTCGATCCTGACTTCCGGGACTGTCCTCACAGTGGCCGGTTTTCTGCTGGGAAAACTCTCGACGCACGGACTCCTCTCGCAGCTCGGCTATCTGCTCGGGAAAGGGACGATCTGTTCTTCCATTGTGGTCGTGTTTGTCCTGCCGGGATTTCTGTATTTGCTTGACGGTATTTTTATAAAGGAAAAAGGGGGTTCTGAAAAATGAAGAATAATAAGGGAAAAAGAGCCGCGCAGACGGCGTCGGCGCTTGCGCTCATCGCGCTGATCTGCGTGTGCTTCGCGCACGGGGCCGCGCAGGAAAAGGAAACTGCGGGAGCAAAGACAGAACAGAGCACGGAGCTGTCGGCGGAATCCAAAGACAAAGAAGAGACGGCGGAGCCGTCCGGATCGTCCAATCAGAGACCTGTGATAGAAGGCGCTGCAGACAAAAAAGAAGAGACCGTTTACGTGATCGCGGACGCTTCCGGCGAAGAGAGAGAAGTGATCGTAAACGACAGGATTGAAAATCTGTCCGGGCAGGCGACCCTGAACGACAAGTCGGATCTGTCAGGAATCGAGAATGTGAAGGGCGACGAGACGTTTTCCCAGGACGGCGAAGAAGTCGTCTGGGAAGCGGACGGGAACGACATCCACTACCAGGGGACGAGCGAGAAGGAACTGCCCGTCTCCATGCACATCAGCTACTATCTGGACGGGAAGGAAATTCAGCCGGAAGAGCTGGCCGGAAAGAGCGGAAAGGTGAGGATCCGCTGCGATTACACGAACCGGGAGGCCCGTTCTGAAAAGACGGAGGATGGGGAGGAGGAAGTCTATGTTCCTTTTACCGTTATGACGGGACTGGTGTTCACAGATTACTGCGTGAGCAATGTTGAGGTCAACAGCGGAAAGGTGATCACGAAAGACGGAATGACCATTGTGGTGGGAGCGGCGTTCCCGGGACTGAGGGAAAGCCTGGAGATCGGGCAGGAGGAGGACAGCGATCTGGATCTGGACGTGGACATCCCGGATTATGTGGAAGTCACGATGGACGCGGATCATTTTGCCATGGAAACTGCGGCGTCCCTGGTCATGAGCGATCTGTTCGGCGGACTGGATCTGGACAGCGTAAGCGGGAGAGAAGAGATGCAGGACGCGGTAGAGGAGCTGATGGATGGCGCGCAGGATCTGGAGGATGGCAGCAGCGAACTGGCGGACGGTGTCGGTGAGCTTTATGATAAGGTGCCGGATCTGACAGAGGGCGTTCAGGAGCTGAGCGACGGCATCGCGGATTACACGGACGGCGTCTCGTCCGTCGAATCCGGGGTGCAGGAACTGAAGGATGGCAGCAGTCAGCTGGCAAGCGGAACGGTGGAACTGTCCTCCGGGGCGGGCACGATATCCTCCGGTGCAGACACACTGGCAAAGGGGGCAAAGACTCTGGCTTCCGGTACAAAGGACATGAAGAAGGGTGTATCCGCGGCAAAGAAGGGAACGAAACAGCTCCTGGACGGATATGAGGGAGAGCAGGGCGCCGTTGCGGGTGCGAAATCACTGGCCGACGGGGCAAAAACGCTCGACACGGGGATGGATACGCTCGCCAAGGGAACAGCGGCGCTGTCCCAGGGCGCAGGCGCCCTGAAAAACGGGATCACAGAGACTCAGAAGGGAGCGGCTTCACTGGATGAAGGCGCGGGAACCCTGCAGAGCGGCGCGGCGGCGCTTGCAGACGGAAGCGGGCAGCTGACGACGTCGTCCGGGCAGTTGGTAAAGGGTCTGGAAGAAGTCAGCCAGGGACTTGCGGAGATTAAAACCAATGTGCAGCAGTTAGAGGCCGTTCTCGGCGGCCAGCTGTCTGGGGCAGCGATGGGGTCGTCCACGGCCGGTTTGCAGGGGGAAAAGCAGGCGGATGCCAAGACTGGGGCAGGAGGAGCCGCGGAGCTTGCGCAGCTGAAAACGGCGGCGACTTCCTCCAGGGCCGCCGCGGAAACGTCCGCGGCGGCAGCCTCCCAAAAATGGGAGCAGGCGGGATCTTCTGCAGACAGCGCACAGGGAAGTCTGGAAGAGGCGCTAAGCCAGCGGATGTCCGCGAGTGCGGAGGCCGCGTCGGCCGGCGAACTTTATCAGAATGCCCTGAATGCTTACACGCCCATTCTGTCAGGAATCCGCAGTACACTGAAGACAGCCGGCATGTCGCAGTATGCAGGCTATGTGGACGACGGACAGTCGACGGCGGCGTCAATCGCGGGCGGGTACCAGTCCGCGAGCGAGAGCTACGAGGCTGCGGCGGGCAGCTACCAGTCGGCCGCCGAGAACTACAAATCTGCCGCGGAAGACTATCAGGCGGCAATCGCATCCTACGAAAAGACGATCGAGGACTACGAGGCGGTGATTGCCTGGTATGAGGAGCAGACGCCGGAACTGGCAATAGGTGCGGGTGAATTGGCAGGGACGCCGTCTGGGTGCGGGTTGGAGAACCAGAACCCTGCCGCAAACCAGAACCCCGTCGAAAAACTGGCGGCGGCGATCGACCAGCTGTATACGGCCGTCGGCAGTGTGGAGACGACGGATACCCGTACGCTTCTGGGCGGGGCGAGAGCCCTGAGCGCAGGAAACGGGCAACTGGAGGCAGGCGTGAGCGAGCTGGCAGGAGGAATCGACAATCTGAAGACAGGCACTGCGGTTCTGAAGGAGGGCGCGGATCAGCTGGGGACCGGTTCCGAGACTGTCGCGGAAGGCGCGAGCGCGCTGAGCACAGGGGCGGCGGACGCAAAGAAGGGAAGCAGCCAGCTTTCGCAGGGGGCAGGCCAGCTTTCGTCCGGGATTGGGCAGCTGTATGCGGGGACGAAGGATCTGAACGGCGGAATGAAGGAGCTGTCCTCCGGGGCAAAAAGCCTGAATTCCGGTGCGAAATCCCTGGCGTCGGGCGCGAAAAAATTGTCGGACGGCACGGGCGCCCTGGTTTCGGGGACGGCCGCTCTGGTCAGCGGATCGACACAGCTGGATCAGGGCGTATCCTCCCTGCAGTCGGGAGTCTCGGAACTGAACGACAACTCCCCGAAATTGATCGACGGCGCACAAGAGCTGTCGGACGGCGCGGATGAGCTGTCAGACGGAGTGAGCGATCTGAAAGACGGCGCGGATGAGCTCCGGGACGGTATGGAGGAATTGAATGAAGATGGGATCAAAAAGCTTGGCGAGATCTTTATCGACGATATGGATCAGTTTATCGACCGTCTCCATCTGATTCAGGACGCCGGGAACGATTATAAGTCATTCAGCGGGATCTCCGACGAAATGGACGGTGATGTGAAATTCATCATAAAGGCGGACGGTATATCAGAGGAATAGATCTTTTTACTCAGAGTATGATCTTTTGATGCGTGCCATCCGGACATAATAGCTGGGCAGCAGCACGGCGTCCGCGCCCGCCCACGCGAGCACTTCCGCCCAGAACAGCCCCTCGTTGCCGATCAGCCTCGGCAGGATGAGGATTGACAGCGTGCGCATGACAAACTCCGCCCCGCCCGACACCATCGGCATGACCGTGTCGCCGAGCCCCTGCAGGGAGGAGCGGTAGATGTGAAGAAAATATAGTACCGGCAAGAAGGCCGCCATGATGCAGAGATAGTGATAGGCGATCTCGATCGTGGCGGCCGCGTCTTTGGGGTCGCCCGAGATAAAAGCGCCGACGATCTGCCTGCCAAATAGGAACATGGCCGCGCTGATGAGAGCCGCGGTCGCGGCGCCGACCACAGCGCCGGTGTGGACGCCCTTATGGATTCGCCGGATCCTGGCCGCGCCGTAATTTTGCCCCACGTAGGTCGTGAGCGCAAAGCCGTAGGAGATCGCGGCGATCTCGAGAATCCCATAGAGCTTGTTCGTGGCTGTGAAACCGGCAATGTACAGAACGCCGAAGCCGTTGATCACAAACTGGACGACGAGTCCGCCGACCGAGATGATCAGATTCTGGAACGCGAACGGCATGGCAAGCTTCAGAAGCGTGACGGCAAGCCCTCTGTCAAGGCCGCGTTCCGCTCCTGACGTTCGTATTACGTCAATTTTGCGCAGCGAGCGGTAACAGATCACCGCCGACAGGAGCTGTCCGATCAGCGTG
The DNA here is from genome assembly GCA_947624055.1 of uncultured Lachnospiraceae bacterium. Lineage (GTDB taxonomy): Bacteria > Bacillota > Clostridia > Lachnospirales > Lachnospiraceae > Choladousia. Next base: position 926 of record CANQIW010000165.1, on the reverse strand, counting down.
GCGGCAGCTGCGCCCGCGACTCCCCAGTGAAAGACGATCACAAACAGAAGGTCGAGGACGATATTGCAGAGAGAGGCGACGATCATAGCGTACAGGGGCGTCCGGCTGTCGCCGAGGGCGCGCAGGACAGAGGCCAGAAAGTTGTACGCCATCACGATCGGGACGCCCGCGAAGATCACACTCAGGTATGTCACGGTGATCGGAAAGATTTCGGCCGGTGTGTGCAGCAGGCGCAGGATCGGTCTAAGCGCCGCGAACGCAAAGCAGAAAACGCCCGCCGCGCACAGGATCGAAAGCTTCAGCGATGCGGCGTAGGTCTTTTTGAGCCTATCCGTATCGTTTGCGCCGAAATCCTGCGCGAGGCGGATGGAAAAGCCCTGCGCGAAGCCCTGAATCAGGCTCAGGACAAGCCAGTTGAGCCATTCCCCGTTGCCGACGGCGGCCAGCGCGTCAAGCCCGAGCACCTTGCCGACGACCATAGAGTCAACCAGTGTATAGAGCTGCTGGAAAACATTGCCGACCATCAGCGGCAGTGCAAAAGAAAAAAGAATCCTCAGCGGAGAACCGGAGGTCATGTTTTTTACCGATGCCATAGGATCAACTCCTTCAAATTGTGGAGCTATTATACAAGCATGTTCCCAAAAATGCAAGAATATCTTAAAAAGCCATTCTGACGGCAGTATATTTTTGAAAGATTGCAGAAACGCTAATAAAAGAACATTTATTTTGATTTCAATTGACAAGTCGAAATAAAGGAGACATAATAAAAGCGTTATTACAATTTGGAGGTGTGCGTATGGGAAGAGCTGGTGAATATATTAAAAACTTAAGTGGAGAGATGGTGTACCGGTCTTTTCGTCCTGCTCCATTGCCACCGGCGCTGAATATGGACGAGGAGATGATTCAGACGCTGGTACAGGCAACCA
>CANQIW010000164.1 GCA_947624055.1 uncultured Lachnospiraceae bacterium | reverse complement strand
CTGAATGATAAAGTGCAGGTGCTGATTGGACAAGGTCATCTCATGCAGGCGTTTGAATTGACAAATTATGTTTTTGATTGTGTTGTGAATCAGGCGATAGACGATTCGGACGGTGGAACAACATGGGTTGCAAGCCAATGCTATGAAATATGGCAGCAGATTCTGGCAGTATCTGATGAAAATGAAAAGCGGCAGATGCTTCGGTGGTTTCAAAGTTACCGAAAGAACCATGCAAGTGATGATACAGACGACTATATGGGAGAATATATTGAAGATTTTCTTCTAAACGAGTTTCAAGATCCGGATCTGCTAAAGCAGAGACTGAAAATGCTGGATAAGCTGATAGAGAAAGCTGGAAACGATACGGATGCCGGCAGCTGGTATTCTGCGTATTACGGTTATGAGGATATCGTCCTGAAGCGTCTGCAGATCATGCGAAAGCTTGGATGCAGTGAACAGGAGATTTGGGAGTACAGGCAGAAATTCAGACACTTTTCTGCTATCCGTAAGATGGAGATCGAGGAATATCTAGATAGAAATGACTATGAGAAAGCAATAGAAGTATTGCAGGAGAGCAAGGAGCTGGATCAGAAATATCCGGGGCTGGTCGCGGAATACAGCCGCCGATTGATAGAAATTTATAAGGGGATCGAACAGGCTGACGCGTATAAGCGGGAATTGGAATATCAGATTTTTCAATGTTTTCAAAGTGATCTGGACTACATTCAATTATTGAAGGATGTCTGTGTTGCCGGAGAATGGATTTCATATCGAGAGGAGATACTGAAAGCAAAAACCGCGACACGGATTCGACGTGAACTGATGCTTAGAGAAGGATTGCATCAACAATTATTGGAGGACATTCAGCAGAACGGACATTTATATGATTTGGATCGATATGAGAAGGGGTTAAAAAAGCAATATCCGATTGAAGTTCGGGATATTTACATTGATTTCGTTTACAAAGAGGCTGAGAGCGTGGCAGACCGGAAACACTACAAGGAACTGATGAAGTATCTGAAAAAGATCGCAGCTTATCCGGACGGAAAGAAGAAGGCACAGGAAATCGCACAAACCTGGCGAACGCAGTACAAAAGAAGAAGGGCAATGATGGACGAGTTGGAAAAAGTGGTTGCACGGGAGAGAAAGCGTGGAAGCTTCGAAGGATGAGGATATTATGCATGAACTGTAGAGAGTAGCGGAACTGTATCAGACTCTGTATCAGATTATCTGAGCACTAACGAAGAAGCAGACAATTTTGACCAGAATCCTTGAAACTCCCGGCAGATTATACTATTATAAAACGGAGTAGGTATAAAGGCAGGAGGCGAGGGGATTGAAGGGAAATCTAAGCTCTGCGGATTATGAAATCATGCATGGGTCTGACATGGTGGCTAAAATAAGTCGCACGGGCAAAGTGATCGTATATAAAGAAAAATTTCTGCCCTATGATCTATATCTGGAGGGAAGCCAGGACATCGATGATTTGGTCAATAATCTGATTAACTTTTATCACTGGTGTGCGGCGAGGATGCTTTCTCTGGACAGACAGTATGCGAAAGAAATCTTAAACAGTATCGGTGTGGCGCAGGCGGTTACAGACAGAGATCGTGCAGAGATTTTGCTGTCCTACCATTGTGTGTCATTGACAGATGTTTACTGGGTGAAGATGCAAAATGAGGATATTTCATATAAGGATATTAATTTGTATGATAACCCGTTGAGCAACGCGTTTGTGGAGCTGCCTTTAAGAGGAAAACAGATGACCGTTACCAATCGTGAGTTGGCGCAGGATCTGTCGACAAGGGGTTGCTTTCCGAAAGCTTGGATCAGAGAAAAAGAAGGCTTTCTTCTTTTAAAGGACGGCGGAGAGGACGCCGTGAAGAGAGAATTGTTAGCAAGTAAAATATGCCAATGTTTTGACTTCAAGCAAGTGAAGTACGAAGAAAGTGTTTATGCGGGAGAAAAAGTGACGAAAAGCCGTATCGTGACATCAAAAGAATACTCGATCGTCTCAAAGATGGCATTTGATATTTATGCAGGCAATCATGACTTGAATACAGTGGATGAGTGCATACGGATCGACAAAAAGACGTATTACGGGATGAATATCATTGACTATCTGGTCGGAAATACAGACAGGCATCCGGAAAACTGGGGATTTCTGGTCGACAACGCGACAAACGATCACATTTCCCTGTATCCGCTGATGGATTTTAATCAGAGTTTTTACAGCTACGAGACGATCGATGGCGCGAATTGCCAGACAGTCTATCCCAAAAGGATGACACAGAAAGAGGCAGCGGAAGAGGCGGTCAGACAGATCGGGCTGAATCAGATACAGGAAGTGGATCCGGCGATTTTCGGAGATGAGGATGAGTGGAGGAAAATGTTTTACAAAAGGCTTGATGTGCTGAGGCAAGCCGTTTAATTTGATCCAAAAGAACCGGGGATCCGGCTTTCCGATGCGGAGAGAGGGATCCCCGGATTATTTGACTGCAAGACCGTTACGCTTTTTGCCTGGCAAGACTTTTACTGTTCCTGATTTCCGGTGTGAGCTCTTTACATTTTTTTACATCTTTTTCGTTCTGTTCCCGGTTTAATTCTCTGTACGTCCCCGCGATCAGGCAGGCGGCGATGAGAAACGTCAGAAGGTCGGAGAGCGGCATCGAATACAAAACGCCGTCAAGCCCGAAAAAGGCGGGCAGCAAAAGGGCAAAGCCGACGCCGAAGACAAGCTCACGGATCATCGAAAGAACCGTGGAAGCGACCGCTTTTCCCATCGCCTGCAGGAAAATGAAACAGGCTTTGTTCACACAGGCGAAAATCATCATACACAGATAGATGCGGAAAGCTTTGATCGCGAAGCTCGTATAGTATGCGCTTTCGTTTGCCGCGCCGAAAATGTAAATAAGCTGCCGCGGAAACAGCTCCACAATGAGAAGCGCCGCAGCTCCGACGGCCGCCTCCGCAGTCAGCAGCCTGGTGAAAAGCTCCCTGACGCGCCTGCTCTTTCCGGCGCCCATATTGAAACCGACGACTGGAATGCATCCGGCGGCCATGCCGACGACGATGGAGATGACGATCTGGAAAAATTTCATCACGATGCCGACGACCGCCATCGGGATCTGCGCGTACTGTTCCTGTCCGAAAACCGGATCGAGCGCCCCGTATTTCCGGATCATGTTGTTGATCGCGGCCATAGCGGCTACCAGGGAGATCTGAGACAGGAAGCTGGTGACGCCGAGCACAAGCGTTTTCCGGCAGATTCCACCGTCCATCTTAAAATCCGGCCTTGCGGGTTTTATCAGCTTCATGTGCGCGATGTACCAGACCGCAAGGGCGGCGGTCACAACCTGACCGAAAACGGTGGCGACGGCGGCGCCCATCATTCCCCAGCGAAAGGCGAAGATGAAGATCGGGTCAAAAATGATATTGATGACCGCGCCGGCCAGCGTGGACACCATCGCGAAGCGTGGACTTCCGTCCGCCCGGATAATGGGATTCAGCGCCTGCCCGAACATATAAAACGGGATGCCGAGCGTAATGTAGAAGAAATACTCCTTTGAGCAGCGAAAGGTCTCCTCATTTACGGTTCCGCCGAACATGGCAATGATCTGCGTGCTGAAGAGCAGATACACCGCGCAGAGCGCCAGACCGCAGGCAATCACCATGATGATCGAATTGCCGACGCTCTTTTTGGCGGTCTTTGGCTGCCTCCTGCCGAGACAGAGGCTCACGAACGCGCAGCAGCCGTCTCCGATCATGACGGCGATTGCGAGCGCGATGACTGTCAGCGGAAAAACAACCGTATTTGCCGCGTTTCCGTAAGAGCCGAGATAAGAAGCGTTCGCGATAAAGATCTGGTCGACAATGTTGTAGAGGGCGCCGACCAGCAGCGAGATAATACAGGGAATCGCGTATTTCTGCATCAGCCTGCCGATACGCTCCTCCCCGAGGAACTGATTTGCTTTTTCTTCCATGAAATTCCCATCCTTTCAAAAAATAATATAGCGTGCGGTTATCAGCTGGATTTATGCCAACGGCCACACGCTATACGTTACAGTTGCATAAAAAACGTGTGGTCTCCAACCGGATTTACGCAGTTGAAATGCCACACGTTGTTCTCATATTGTAGTCGAAACCCCGCTAAATTTCAAGTAGACAATTTTGACAAAAGTTCAGGGCTGGGTACATCAACGATCTGCACAAAGAACCAGATTCATCGGGATTCGGAAGGCTGATTTTTGCTCCGGCGGCGCTTGCGGACGCATTCGGTCAGCAGATACTCGATCTGACCGTTGACGGAGCGGAAGTCGTCCTCCGCCCACGCCGCCAGCTCATCGTAGAGGGAGGAGGACAGGCGCAGTGGGATCTGCTTTTTTGCGTTTTCTCTTTTCTTGTCCATGCGCTGTCCTCCTTTTCATTAATAGAGGGATCCGCTGTTGACGATCGGCTGCGCGTCCTTGTTTCCGCAGAGCACGACGAGCAGGTTGCTCACCATCGCTGCCTTGCGTTCCTCGTCCAGTTCCACAATATCATTTTCATTCAGTTTTTGCAATGCCATATCTACCATTGACACCGCGCCCTCCACGATCTTCTGGCGCGCGTCGATGATCGCGGCGGCCTGCTGGCGCTGCAGCATCGCGGAGGCGATCTCCGGCGCGTAGGCGAGGCGGGAGATGCGCACCTCCAGGACCGTGATGCCTGCGTTCTCCACTTTTTCCTGAAGCTCTTTTTTCAGAATCTCCGCGACCTCCTGTGTGCTGCTGCGCAGGGTTTTTTCATCGTCGTCGTTCGTGTCGTAGGGGTAGCAGCGGGCGATGTTGCGCGTGATCGCGTCGCACTGAATTGAGAGGTAGCTCTTGTAATTCTCGACGTTCAGCACGGCCTTTGTCGGATTCGTGACCTGCCAGATGACGATCGTTCCGATCTCAATCGGATTGCCGAGCTGGTCGTTGACCTTCTGCTGTTCGTTGTTCAGCGTCAGGATCTTGGTGGAGATCTTTTTGCTGAGCGAGGTGTAGGTAATGCCGCCGCTTCCGGCGGAGACCATGCCGGGCTTGACCGTCGGGTTCAGCGCGCCGCAGAACGGGTTGATCCAGTAAAATCCCGGCTTCTTCATGGTACCGTAATACTGGCCGAAGAGGGCGAAGACCAGGGCCTCGTTCGGATTGATGACATGCAGGCCGCACAGGATGAGAATACCGCCGATCACAAGCACGACGCCGAGAATGACGCCCAGGACGATGACGGGCACTGGCAGGCCGAGCACTGCCGGTGCGATAAAGCAAGGCAGGGAGAGCAGCATGCAGACGATGCCGATAAGCAGCATCAAAAAGCCGGGTTTCCCGGTGATTTCTTTTTCTTCTACGTTGATCAGTTT
>CANQIW010000163.1 GCA_947624055.1 uncultured Lachnospiraceae bacterium | reverse complement strand
TGTGTCTCGCACTGCTTCGCCTTATTGTCGTCTACAAAACCCAGATAGGACGGCACCGCGACAGCCGCCAGGATCGACAGTATGACCAGTACAACGATCAGCTCCACCAACGTGAAGCCTGCTCTCCCTTTTCGTTTGTATGTATTGACTGTTTTCACGGCGAATCCCTCCAATGTATATAGAAAAATTTCACAGATTTTCTCTACTTTATTTTATACGACAATTGCTCAAAAGTCTATATATTTTTCAATCAAAATTTCACTTTTTTCGCATGCCCGGCCTCGGAAATCCGGCGCGAAATAATTTGTATTTTTTCACATGAGTCCTATTGATTATTCAGAAAAATATGATTATAATTTTCGTATAATCTGTTTTATTCTGTAATCACGATTCTGCTTTCAGGATCTCATTTACGGAGGGTTCCCGATATGTTTGATGTTTTTCTTTCCTACCGTCGGAGTGACGGCGCACAAATCGTCAGGAGCATTTCCGATTATCTCAGTGAAAAGGGACTGCATGTCTTTTTGGATGAGCGGGAGATGCACGACAGCCAAAAGTTCACCCAACAGCTTGAATCCGCCCTGGAAGAAGCGCCCCATTATATATTTCTCGCAACACCTGACGCGCTGAAATTCCGGGAGGGTGAAGACTGGGTGCTCAGAGAAATCACCCGGGCAAGGGAATTGTACGATATGGATCCGGAAGGACGCACTTTCGGACCGGTATGCCTGCAGCGCATGGACAGCACCCTGCTCGCCACACTCCCGGAGACTGTGCAAAACGCATTCTGGGATATCCAATGGATTCAGGATAATTCCATGGAAAAACTTCTCACGAGAATCCTGAAATCCGTCACCTAGGTAAACCGGCATAATCTCTGGAACGCCGGCCACCGATGGCTGCAGGCGAACCGGGATCAGGGAGCCCGCTTCGCTTCTCTTTGTATCAACGAGAGCATCATGCCCCTGGCTCACACACAGACTGTTTTGCCGATTCATGTGGTTTCATCGGATGACAGGGCGGACGGGTCTGACGGGCAGGCAAGGGAGCTGCCGCTCATGGAAGCGATCACATCCGCGAAAAATCGTCCCCTCTATCTGATCGGCCAGGGCGGAATCGGCAAAACGACGGCCCTGATCCATATCATGGATCAGGTGTACGGCTCCGGGAAGAAATATACAAAGGAGACGCAGATTCCCCTGTTCATTGAGTTATCCCGCGCGCCTGATACATACGGAAAACTTTACGAGGGCGGTCATTCCACCTATATCCGCCGTGCAGTCTACCTGCTGCTGCGATCGGATCTGCATCCCAAGCAGCTTTCCTACCATATGATAAAGGATATCGACAGCGTATTCGAGGCAGATCCCGCTGTCGCGGTAGATCCGGTTACCGATCTCTTCACACAGGAAACGCCTGCTCCGGATTTCCTTTTGCTTCTGGATGGCCTGAATGAAGCTTCCCGTTCCAGGGTCAAGGATCCAAAAAGCGGCCTGGAATGTCCGTCTGTCGCCAGCATGCTTTCCGAGGAAATTCACGAGCTGTCTCAGTGCCGCAATGTCAGAGTCATTCTCACCAGCCGTTCCGACGAAGATGCCATCGACGCTGATTTTGCCAGACTGTATCTGAGCGGATTGGAAAACGAAGCCATCCGCGATTATCTTGCGAATTCCGGTCTGGAGAAACAGCGCATTGAGGAAGCCCTCGAAAACGATGTTTTGCTCGAAACGCTGCGCACCCCTCTCTTTCTGAAAATGTATGCCTCCCTGAAGTCCCGGAAAGACATTTCTTCCCAGGGAGAGATCTTTCACTGCTTTTTTAACGAGCGCGAAGAGGGGCTGTACACCGCACAGGAGCGCATTGAAGCTGTAGATCAAAATGTCGCCAAATCCGGAAGCGCCACATCAAAGAATCGGATTGACGGCAAGATGCAGTGTTTTATCCTCGATTTTCTGCTCCCGGAGCTGGCGTGGCAGATGGAACGGAATAACCTGTTCTATCTGGATCCCGAGAGGATCGCGGAATTCATCATGCCGGTGCTGAAGCATGATTCGGACACCGACATCTGCGGACGATACGGAAAAAAACTGTTCGCCGGATACCGCAGCAGCTCAAATGTAAAAGAGCATACCAAAAGTACAGCGAAAAAATTTCTGAATATATACCAGGAAGATGCACAAAGCATAGCGGAGGCCGTCATAGAGTGCTGCACATACACGCTTGGCGTTCTGCAGGAAAGCAGACTTGACTATTCCTATGGCTTTGCGCACCACACAATACGCGACTATTTCGCCGCTGTACGGAATATCAACTGCCTGCGCATGGCAGTCTTTCTGCACGCCCAGGGAGCCGCCTGTGCTTACGACTGTTTGCAGGATTTTAACGCACAGCCGCTCCATTCGGAAGTGAGCCGGTTTATAGGGGAAGCTCTGGGCGAGCATCACAATGCGCCGTTTATTGCGGACGGCCGCTGGCAGCTCCCTGCAGCGGCCGATTCAGACGACCGCAGTCTGTTAACACGGTCTCTCGAGTTGTACCGCAATCGCTTTGCTGTTGGCAAAACAGCCGAATATGGCATATACAATCTGACCGAAATATTAAAACAGGTGCGCCGTGACCTGAGCGGGATGAATTTTTCTTCTCTGGATCTCACCGGCTGTCTGCTGAACGGCACAATACTTGGTCGGCCCGGGCTCGGCGCGGACTTCACAAGATCCAAACTGTCTCATGACGCACTGTTTCCGAGCGGACATTCCGACACGATCGATCTCGCGCTATACAGTCCGGACGGCTCCCGCATTCTGTCTGCCGACTGGCATAGCGTCAAAATATGGGATGCCGCCTCGGGTCTGCCGATTCTCTCACTCGATGAAACCGTTTTGGGAGGACGCGTTGCATCCGCCGCCTTCAGTCCGGACGGTTCCCGTATCGCAGTCGGCCTGTACGAAAAGACAGCCACCCGCATGTTTGACTCCTCTATGGGTACCCCTTTGCTGACCATTTCCGGGTATTCGGGCAAAGTCTCTTTCAGTCCGGACGGTTCACGCATCGCAACCACTTCGGATGCCGTAAGAATCTGGGACTCTGCCACCGGCGCGCTGATGTTGGTTCTTGATGGAGATTCCGGCTCAGTCAGGCAGGCGCTCTTCAGCCCGGATGGAACCTGTATCGCAACCGTTTCCGAACATACCGCGCAGGTCTGGGATGCCACATCCGGCAAATACATCGCTACCATGGACGGCAATCCCGAAGATTCTGTGATTTTCCGTCCGGACGGTTCCCGTATCATAGCCGCCTGCTGCGACGGCACAGTCCGTGAATGGGGCACGTTTGACGGCAGGCGCCGCCTGGATCTGCCTGTCCGTACAAGTTCTATTTCTTCTGCCTTTTTCAGAGTGGACAGTGTACATATGATCGTCAAATCTGACAAAACCGTCGAAGTGTGGGATACTGCTGACGGAACACAGCGCACCGTGTTCAAATGCGAGACAGACGACGAAATCAATGCCGCAGTGTACAGTCCGGACGGAATGCAGATTTTGATTGCTTACGGCTGCGATATGATGATCCTTGACGCGGTTTCTTATCACTGCATTGGAAGAATAAAAGGATATGACAGATACAATCTCGTGACGTTCAGCCCTGACGGTTCACTGATTTTAACAGCCTTTTCCGATGGAGGTACCGCTCAGCTCTGGAGCATGGCCGACGGGCGCTTCGCCGCGACGCTTGCAGGACACACGCACCGTATCGTATCGGCGGCTTTCAGCCCGGATGGCGCTCACGCTGTGACCGCTTCTGAGGATCGGACAGCCCGGATCTGGAATACGGTTTCCGGCTACTGCACCGCGGTACTGAAAGGACACTCGGACGTGCTGTATTCGGTATCCTATAGCCCGGATGGAGCGCATATCCTGACGGCTTCCAGAGATTTGACCGCAAGGGTCTGGAATGCCGATTCAGGCGCCTGCATCGCTGTTCTTAAACATCCGGTGGAACCGCCGAAATCTTATGGCTGTGATCCGCTGTATATAGAGGGTGTTTATGGGGTCGATGTATTCTCAGCCGCCTACAGCCCGGACGGATCACGCATCGTGACCACTGTATACTGCGACCGGACTGTCCGCGTGTGGGATGCAAACACTTTTGCATGTACTGCCCTGCTCAGAAAATCCGAAAAAGGGGGTATGTTCGAACAAGCCCTGTTCAAACCGGACGGCACACAGATCCTGACATTTTTCAGCAACGGTACCGCCACCGCCGATGTATGGAATGCCGATTCCGGCAAACACATCTGCAGCTTAGACAAGTCAGGTGAAAATTCCAGGGATCCCATGTCCATAGTGTCTGTTGCCTATAGCCCGAACGGCAAATATATTGCGGGGCTGGCTTCCGGCGTTACTCCTGACTTCCTCAAAACTATCCAGCTCAGAATCTGGGATGCGGACACTCATGAATCCATCAGGGACATTCCTGTCAAGGCAAATCAGAATCAAGAGTTTTTTCTTCCTTCAGAGCCCTTTAGCCCGGACAGCACACGGATTCTTGCTATCGGCAATTCAAACGGCCACGGTATCTTGTCAAGAGATCAGCTTAAAATCTGGAATGTAAATTCCGGAACTATCCTCGGGCACATCACTAAAGAATTTGGCCTTGAGGATACGGAAAATGCCTTATACAGTCCGGATGGTTCTCTTCTTGTGACTTATGGTCAAAACAGCATCCAATTCTGGACTGCCGGTGAAGCCCAGACTGTTAATAAATGCCGGCTTCTGTACACCCTGCCCCGCATTCCGGGTCTTTTCGTACAGGATGCCAGCTTCTGCCAGCTGCGCACCTCTCCCAATCTGTCCGGACGGGATATGAAAATTCTGGAGACTTACGCTCAGACGGATTAATGATTGAATCTGCCACTTTTCAGAGATTTGCCGGTTGGGTAATATTCAACTTGAAGTACTTTCAGACGATTTGATGCTATTGACAGGGAAGTGGGAATTACATATAATTTCTATCATACTGCCAGTTTTAATACGCTGCATTCCGGGCTTTTAATAAGAAGGAGCCAGGCTGCAGATTGAGGAGGAGCGTATGGAACTGTCTGAAAAATATCAAAATTTACAAAACAATCTTCGTTCTCTCGGAAGTGTCTGCGTTGCCTTTTCCGGCGGCGTGGATTCTACCTTTTTGCTCTATGTCGCGCATCAGGTGCTTGGGGATCGCGCGGTCGCTGTCACGGCACAGTCCTGCTCTTTTCCAAAACGAGAGCTTGACGAGGCAAAAGCCTTCTGCAATTCCCACGGAATCACCCATTTCATCTGCCGGTCGGAGGAACTGGATATTGAGGGATTCCGCCAGAATCCCAAAAACCGCTGTTATCTTTGCAAGCATGAACTGTTTGA
>CANQIW010000162.1 GCA_947624055.1 uncultured Lachnospiraceae bacterium | reverse complement strand
CCTTCAAAGTGGAAATAAACTTTTCACTTCACTACTTTCATGAAACAACCCTGGGAAAGAACAAAAATCTGTTGACAAAAGATTGCCTGACAGGTATAATTGACTTCGTGCGTTAGGAGGAGTGCGCCTTGCTGGATCTGACGGAAGTGCTCACAGACGAAGGAAAAGAAGTTCAGTACAAGGTTGATCTTGGGCTGGAGAGTCTGTCTTATCGCTTCGGCGAGTTTGAGATCGCCCGGAAAGAGCCGCTTATGATCGCGGTGACAAATGCCGGGGAGAGGAAGCTTCTTCTGAGAGGAGAGACAAAGCTCGAGGTGATGATTCCCTGCGCGCGATGCTTAGAGCCGGTGGCTGTCGGTCTTGAGATCCGATTTGACACGGAGACTGAGCTGGAAAACAGTGATTATATTGATGGATATTACCTGAATGTGGATCAGCTTGTCCATGACGAAGCGTTGCTGGTCTGGCCGGAGAGAACACTCTGCCGGGAAGACTGTCGAGGATTGTGCAGCGTTTGCGGACAAAATCTGAACGAGGGTTCCTGTGATTGTGAATCCACGGATTTGGATCCAAGAATGGCAAAAGTCCTTGATATTTTCAGCAAATTTAAGGAGGTGTGACCGATGGGTGCGATCTGTCCGAAAAACAAATCTTCCAAGTCGAGACGCGACAAGAGAAGAGCGAACTGGAAAATGTCTGTTCCGACGCTTGTGAAGTGCAGCAAATGCGGCGAGCTGATGCTTCCGCATAGAGTTTGCAAGGCCTGCGGAACATACAACAAAAAAGAGATTATTGCAATGGACGACAACTAAATGCAATGCAGGTAGGCATCTTTCCTAAGATGCCTATTTTTCTGCGCCAGAGAAAATCTTTTCTTATTGATTTTTATATGGATGACTGGTATATTATGTATCAAGGTATAAAAGGTACCTCACAGGAGGATACAGATGGATGAGACAGTTCGGGTCGTTGTCGATGCAATGGGCGGGGACAATGCCCCAGTGGAAATCGTAAAGGGTGCGGTGCAGGCGGTGAATCACCATGAGAATATCCATGTGGTCCTGACCGGCATCCGGGAGGCTGTGGAGAGCGAGCTGAAGAAATACACGTACCCGGCGGACCGGATCGAGCTGGTGCACACAAGCGAGGTGATCGCGACCGCGGAGCCGCCGGTCGCGGCGATCCGCTCGAAGAAGGATTCCTCCATTGTTGTCGGTATGCAGATGGTGAAGCGCGGCGAGGCGGACGCGTTTGTCTCGGCCGGCAGCTCCGGCGCCGTGCTTGTGGGCGGACAGGGCATTGTCGGAAGGATCAGAGGCATCGAGCGCCCGGCGCTGGCTCCGCTGATCCCGACGAAGGATGGGGTGTCGCTTCTGATCGACTGCGGTGCGAATGTGGACGCGAGATCCTCGCATCTTGTTCAGTTTGCCAGAATGGGTTCCATCTATATGGAGCACGTGATGGGAGTCAGCAATCCGAAAGTCGGCATTGTCAACATAGGCGCGGAGGAAGAAAAGGGCAATGCCCTGGTGAAGGAGACGTTCCCATTGCTGAAGGAATGCGGGGATATCAATTTCATCGGCAGCGTAGAGGCGCGTGAGATTCCCATGGGAGTCTGTGATGTGATCGTCTGCGAGGCCTTTACCGGAAATGTGATCCTGAAGCTTTACGAGGGACTCGGCTCCACGCTGATCAGCATGATCAAGGGCAGTATGATGAGCAGCCTGAAAACAAAGCTCGGGGCGCTTCTGGTCAAGCCGGCACTGAAGAGCACACTGAAGTCATTTGATGTCAGCGCGTATGGGGGCGCGCCGCTGCTCGGGCTGAATGGGCTTGTGGTGAAAACGCATGGAAGCTCAACGGCGAAGGAGGTGGAGAATTCCATCTATCAGTGTGTACAGTTCAAGGAGCGTAGGATCAACGATAGGATCAGAGAGCACATTCAGGTATAAAGCGCGGATTGAGGCGGTTGCAGCAGATATCGTAAATTATGATAGAACGACAAGAAGGAGTGAGTTGTCATGGAATTTGAAAAATTGCAGGGAATCATTGCAGAAGTATTGAATGTAGACGCGGACGAGATCAGTCCGGAGACGACATTTGTCGATGATCTGGGAGCGGATTCGCTTGACATTTTCCAGATCATCATGGGGATCGAGGAAGAGTTCGATATCGAGATCCCGAATGAGAAGGCGGAGAAGATCGTTTCCGTGGGGGATGCGGCGGAAGCGATCAAGAATGCGATCAACTGACGGCAGGAGGGGACTGTCCAGAAAGGCATCGGGGAGAGACTTATCGCAATTTAAGTCTCTCGACGATTTTCTGTGCAGACCCTGTTTTTATTTTATGGGGTGTGCAGGATGACAGATTTTAATGGAAAGGAACTGGAAAGAAAGACGGGATATTTGTTCCGCGATAAGGGAATGCTCCGGCAGGCAATGTGCCACAGTTCCTATGCGAACGAGCACAGGCTGGGGCAGATGCATGACAACGAACGTCTGGAATTTCTGGGTGACGCCGTGCTAGAAGTGGTGAGCAGTGACTTCCTCTATCATCATTATCCGAAGATGGCCGAGGGCGAGCTTACCAAGCTTCGGGCGAGCATTGTCTGTGAGCCGACGCTTGCACTTTGCGCGAAGGAGATCGACCTCGGCAGTTATCTTCTTCTCGGAAAGGGTGAGGAGCAGACCGGCGGGCGTCTGCGCAATTCCATCATATCCGACGCGATGGAGGCGCTGATCGGCGCGATCTATCTGGACGGCGGCTTTGTGAGCGCAAAGAATTTCATCGAGCGTTTTGTCCTGACAGATATTGAGCATAAGAAGCTTTTCTACGACAGCAAGACGATCCTGCAGGAGATCGTGCAGAGGGACCATCGCTCGGATGAGATCAACTATGTGATCGTCGGGGAAGAGGGTCCGGATCACGCGAAGGTCTTCCTGGTGGAGGTTCAGATCGGCGGTGTCGTGGAGGGCACCGGCCGGGGAAGTACGAAGAAGGCGGCGGAGCAGGAGGCGGCATATCGGGCGATCGTTGCGCTGAAAGGGAAAATGGCGGATGTATCTGAAGAGCATTGAAGTACAGGGATTCAAGTCATTTGCAAATAAGATATTGTTTCAGTTTCACAATGGGATCACGGCGATCGTAGGGCCGAACGGAAGCGGAAAGAGCAACGTGGCGGACGCGGTGCGCTGGGTGCTCGGCGAACAGAGCGCGAAGCAGCTGCGCGGCGCGAGCATGCAGGATGTTATTTTCTCCGGCACCGAACTGCGCAAGCCTCTGGGTTATGCAGCGGTTTCAATCACGCTGGATAATGCGGACCATCAGCTTGCGGTCTCTTACGATGAGGTGACGGTGACACGCCGCGTGTACCGTTCCGGGGAGAGCGAATATCTGCTCAACGGGACGCAGGTGCGCCTGCGCGACATCAACGAGATGTTCTACGACACCGGCATCGGCAAGGAGGGCTACTCGATCATCGGGCAGGGTCAGATCGACAAGATCCTGAACGGTAAGCCGGAGGAGCGAAGAGAGCTTTTTGACGAGGCGGCAGGTATTGTCAAGTTTAAGCGGAGGAAGAACGCCGCGCAGAAAAAGCTCGAGGCGGAGCGGCAGAATCTGGTACGCGTCAACGACATTCTCGCGGAGCTGACAAGACAGCTCGGGCCGTTGGAGAAGCAGGCGGAAACAGCGAAGATCTATCTGCAGAAGCGGGATGAACTGAAGACCTGCGACGTCGGACTTTTTCTGCTGGAATACGAGCGGATCAGGAAAGAGCTTGAGGAACTGGGCGGGAAGCAGAAAGACGCGGAAGCGCAGCTTGAGGAGACGCGCGCGGAGTATGAGCGGACGCGGGAGGATTACGACAGACAGGAGCAGGAGCTTGAGCGGATTGACGTGGAGCTTGTAGAGAAGCGAGAGGTGGTCGCGCAGGGACAGCTGCGCAGGGAACAGTTCCGAAATCAGATCGAGCTCCTGCGCGAGCAGATCAACACGGCGCGAACCAGCGACGAGCACCTGCAGACACGCATCGCCGCCATTGAGCGGCAGACGGAGGAATATACTTCTCAGGAGCAGGAGGCCGGCAGCGAGCTTGCGAAGCTGCAGGAGGAGCTCTCGGCGGTCGGGGAAGAGGAGAAAAAGGCGGAGGCTGCCGTACAGGCGCTGCAGGATGAGACGGCGCGCCTGGAGCAGCAGATCGAGCAGGGGAAAAGCGATATTATTGATCTTCTGAACCAGAGGGCTTCCGTGAAAGCGCGGATCCAGCGCTATGACACGATGCTGGAGCAGACCCAGATCCGCAGGGCGCAGCTCACGCAGGAGGCTCTGCGGCTGAAAACCGAGAAGGCGGAACATGATGAGATCCGCCAGGACGTCGCGCAGGAGTATGAGGAGATCGAACTGCGGATACAGGAGCTTACGGCGAAGAGTGAGGAGGCGAACGAGCGCCTCTCCGTCTTCCAGCAGCAGCTGCAGGAGTATAACCGGCAGATCGAGACAGAGCAGACGGAATTCCACAGGGAGTCCTCCCGTCTGGAGTCACTGAAGAATATCGCGGAGCGCTACGACGGCTATGGGAACAGCATCCGCCGCGTGATGGAACAGAAAGAGAAAAACGCCGGGATCCTCGGCGTGGTCGCGGATCTCATCAAGGTCGAAAAAATGTACGAGATCGCGATCGAGACGGCTCTCGGCGGCAATATCCAGAATATCGTGACAGACACGGAAGAGACGGCGAAGCAGCAGATCGAGTTCCTGAAGAAAAACAAATTCGGCAGGGCGACGTTTCTGCCGCTTTCCGGTATCACGGCGAAGAATGAGTTTTCCACTCCGCAGGCGCTGAAGGAGAAGAGTGTGATCGGTCTTGCGTCCGAGCTGGTAAAAGCGGACGGAAAATACGAGGAGCTGATCCGGTATCTGCTCGGACGGACGGTTATTGTGGATCACATCGATCAGGCGATCGCTCTCGCGCGGAAATACAGACATTCCCTGCGCATTGTGACGCTGGACGGGGAACTTCTGAATCCGGGCGGCTCCATGTCCGGCGGCGCGTTTAAAAATTCCAGCAACCTGCTCGGCAGAAGGCGTGAGATCGAGGAGCTGGAGCGGCAGGTGCGCAGGCGGCAGGAGATGCTTTTGGAGCTTCAGTCCCAGATCGACGAGAGCCGCGCGGCGCGCAATGAGCTGCGCGATGAGCTTGTACGTCTGAGAGACGCGATGCAGGAGGAATATCTCGCCCAGAACACGGCGAAGCTGAAGCTCGACGAGCTGGACGAAAAGGGCGGCGCGGCCATGCAGGATTACGAGCGGATCCGTGGCGAGTCCGGGGAGATCGATCTGCAGGCGAAGGAGATTCGGGACAACAGCGCAAAGGAGAAACAGGAGCTGGCTGAGTCTGAGCAGACCGAAAAGGAC
>CANQIW010000161.1 GCA_947624055.1 uncultured Lachnospiraceae bacterium | reverse complement strand
GATGTGATCATGAAGGCGCCCAGCATGGACATCATGAACGCGCTGCAGCGCAGTGTGCTGACGCTGTATTCCTACGACGAGAATCCGGACGACATCTCGATCCAGAACGTGCTGAAGCAGTGCCTGTCCCTGATCGCGACCTTTCCGCTGATCTCGGTGTACGCCTATCACGCGTACCAGCACTACCACAATGATAAGAGCCTTTTGATCCGCTATCCGGATCCGGAGCTTTCCACAGCGGAGAATATTCTGCGGATCCTGCGCGACGACGGCCAGTATACGGAGCTCGAGGCGCGCGTGCTCGACATCGCGCTGGTGATCCATGCGGAGCATGGCGGCGGCAACAATTCCACCTTCACCACGCATGTCGTCTCATCGACCGGCACCGATACCTATTCCGCGGTCGCGGCGTCGCTCGGATCGCTGAAAGGGCCGAAGCACGGCGGCGCGAACCTGAAGGTTGAGAACATGTTCGCGGACATCAAGGAGAATGTACATAACTGGGGCAGCGACGACGCGGTCCGCGATTATCTGGCAAAGATCATAAATAAGGAAGCGTTCGACGGCAGCGGCCTGATCTACGGCATGGGGCATGCGGTCTATACGCTCTCCGACCCGCGCGCGGTCATCCTGAAGGAGTACGCGAAGTCCCTCTCGGAGGAGAAAGGACTGACGGACGAATTCGAGCTGCACGAGCGGGTGGAGCGCATCGCCTCGGAGCTTCTGACGAACCGCAAGAAGCTGCACAAGCCGATCTGCTGCAACGTCGATTTCTACAGCGGATTTGTGTATTCGATGCTCGGCATCCCGAAGCAGCTGTACACGCCGGTGTTTGCGATCTCGAGGATCGCGGGCTGGAGCGCGCACCGGATCGAGGAGCTCGTCAACGAGGGCAAGATCATCCGTCCCGCTTACAAATACGTGGGGCACCACAGGGAGTACGTCGACCTCGGCGAGCGCTGAGGGCATCCGGCCGATTTTCAGAAGAATGATACGTGAAACAAACGGATACGGTTTCACGGCCGAAGGTGAGCAAGGCATCTCCGGAAGGGATCTGCAAGGATGCCCTCACGGAGCCTGTCTTGCCCTTCTTTTGTTTTGTTAAATTTTTATAAAATGATTGCGGCGTGAGTTCCGCGCATGTACAATAAAAATGCCCGGCCATGGAACGGGCATCCTATGAGATTCGGAGGGACAACAGTTGGCGGAAGCGTTTGTAAAGCTTGAAAACGTGACGAAAATCTACCACATGGGCGAGGTGGATATCCATGCGGTGGACGGCATTGACTTTGAGATACAGAAGGGCGAATTTGTCGTGATCGTCGGTCCGTCCGGCGCGGGCAAGACGACGGTGCTCAATATTCTGGGCGGCATGGACACGGCGAGCAGCGGTTCCGTGATCGTGGATGGGTATGATATCGCCTGCTACAGCCAGAAGAAGCTGACGTCCTACCGGCGAAATGACATCGGCTTCGTCTTTCAGTTTTACAATCTTGTGCCGAATCTGACGGCGCTCGAGAACGTAGAGCTGGCGCTGCAGATCTCGAAGAACCCTCTGAACGCGGGGGATGTGCTGCGTGAGGTCGGACTGGAGCAGCGCAGGGGGAATTTTCCTACCCAGCTTTCCGGCGGCGAACAGCAGCGCGTGTCGATCGCACGCGCGCTCGCAAAGAATCCGAAGCTGCTGCTCTGTGACGAGCCGACAGGCGCGCTTGATTACCAGACCGGCAAGGCGATCCTCAAGCTTCTGCAGGACATGTGCAGGGAGAGAGGGATGACCGTGGTCGTCATCACCCACAACACGGCGCTCACGCCGATGGCGGACCGCGTGATCCGCATCAAAAACGGTCGGGTGTCTGAGATGAAGCTGAACGACCATCCGGTTCCGGTGGAGACGATCGAGTGGTAGGAGAATGAGACTGAAATATCCGGATCGGGCCGAAGCGCATGCTGACGGGATTGTAAAAGCATGCCGAGAATGACGATACAGACAGCGGGAATGTGAGATTGATGAAAAAAAAGGCGTTACATAAAGATTTTCGCGTGGAAATAAAAAAGAGCAAAAACCGCTTCCTGTCCATATTTTTTATAGTGGCGCTGGGAGTGGCTTTTTTCTCCGGGATCCAGTCCTCCGCGCCGGATATGCGGCTGACCGGCGATTCCTATTTTGACGACAGCCGCCTCATGGACTTGCGTGTCATCAGCACGCTCGGGCTGACGGAGGACGATCTGGATGCGCTCGGCGATATCGAGGGCGTCTCTTTTGTCGCGGGGAGCTATATGGAGGACGTCTACTGCGGCGAGGGGGACGCGCGCGAGGTGCTTCACGTTGAGGCGCTGCAGGATGGGATCAATGAGCTGACGCCGGCGGAGGGCAGACTGCCGGAGCGCGCGGACGAGTGCTTCCTGGACGCTGCCTACGCGCTCAAGACCGGATACAGGCCGGGGGATGAGCTGGAGATCGCGGTGTCGTCCGAGGACGACAGCAGCCTGAGACACAGGAAATTTACGGTCAGCGGCTATGGGTACAGTCCCTGTTATCTGTCCTTCAACCGCGGCAGCACCTCGCTCGGCACAGGTTCGCTGGCGGGCTTTGCCTATGTGCTTCCGGAGGAGTTTGACGCGGAGATCTACAGCGTCGCGTATCTGCAGGTGGACGGCGCGGCGGAGAAAACGGCGTTCACCGACGGCTACGATGATCTTGTGGACGAGGTCTGCGGCCATATCGAGGGGATCGCGGACGCGCGCTGCGAGATCCGTTACAAGGAGGTCACGGAGACGGCGGAGTCCGAGCTCGCGGAGGCGAAGCAGGAGGTTGCGGACGGCAGGCAGGAGCTCGCCGACGCGAAGCAGGAGCTCTCTGATGGAAAGGCGGAGGCGGAGTCTGAGCTTTCTGAGGCGGAGTCTGAGCTTACCGAGGGAGAGCAGGAGCTCTCTGACGGCAGGAAGGATCTCTGGGACGCCAGCGAGGAAGTCGCGGACGGCGAGCAGGAGCTGAAGGCTGGCGAGAAGGAGATCAGGGAGAACGAGTCGACTCTGGAGGAGGGAAAAAGCCAGATGGCCGAGGCGCAGGAGACGCTGGATTCCGGGGAGAGCGAATATCAGTCCGGCATGGCGGAGTACAAGAGCGAGTCGACCAAAGGTGAGAAGGAACTGAAGAGCGCGCAGAAGCAGGTCGACTCCGGCAGGCAGCAGCTCAAAGAGGGAAGGAAGACGTACAACGAAAACCTCGCGGCCTACCAGGCAGGGCAGAAGCAGCTTGCGGCGGCGGAGACAGAGCTCACACAGCAGCAGGCGACTTACGACGCAGGTGTGCAGCAGCTGGCGGAGGGCAAGTCGCAGTATGCGGCGGGGCTCGAACAATACAATACCGGTCTGTCGGCGTACAATACCGCGGACGCGCAGCTGCAGGGTCAGCTTCAGGAATATAACAACACGGTTGCGGCACTGCAGGCGGCTGTGGATGCGGCGCAGCAGGAGATGAAGGAATGTGATGCGAGAGCCGCGCAGAATCGTTCGGACAAGGACGCGAAGAGCGGGCAGCTTGCGCAGGCACAAAAGGAGCTTGAGGGGCTGAATCAGCAGCTGCAGGCGGCCTTGGAGGCACAGAGCGGCGTCTCTGCTCTGCAGGCGGAGCTGGATGGAGAAAAGAGCAAACTGGACGGTCTGAAGGATCAACTTTCCGCGGCGGAAGCCGGGCTTGCCGGCCTGCAGGCACAGCTGCAGACGGCGGAGGCAGATCTGCAGACGGCCAAAGACGCGCTCACGGGTCTGCAGAATGCGCCTGAGTATATCGATCCAGCGGATCCGAAATCAGGCTTTACGGAGGACTACCAGAACGCGCTCTCTGCGGCGGAACAGAAGGTACAGAGCAGTCAGGGGACAGTGGAGGCGCTTGCCGGGCAGATAAGCGCGCAGGGATCCGAGGCCGACAGCCTCAGAACGCAGATCGCCGACGGGGAGGCGAAAATCTCCGGTCTGGATGCGCAGATTCAGGCTCTGAACGCGGCGGTCAGCGAGGCAGAGAACAATGCCTCCGGGAAGAATTCCGAGATAGAGGCTCTGACGCAGGAAATCGCGGCGCTTGACGCGGAATACGGTGATACTCTGCAGCCGGAGCAGCAGAAAAAGCAGCAGGCGGCGGCAAAGGCGGTGGCCACGCGGGACGGCACCGTGGCAGGCCTGGCGGGCGCGAAGGCAAAGATGGACGAGGCGCAGACGACGCTGGCGGAACAGAAGAAAACGCTGGATGCGGCCCTGGCCACTCTGACGGCATCAAAAAAGGAACTGGACGCGAACGAGAAGGAGCTGAACGCAGCCGGGCAGCAGCTTGCCGCGGCGTGGCAACAGCTGAACGCACAGAAGCAGCAGGCGGCGACGGCCGGACAGCAGCTTGCCGCCGCGAAGAAAGAACTGGATACGAACGAAAAGAAGCTGAAACAGGGGCAGGAGGAGATCGATCAGGGCTACCGGGAGCTGCGGAAGGCACGGGCGCAGCTGACCTCGGCGCGCAGACAGCTGGATTCCGGCTGGGCGCAGCTGGAGGCCTCACGGTCGCAGGTCTCAGACGGGGAGCGGCAGCTATCCGAGGGCAGACAGAAGCTGAGCGACGCGCGCAGCGATCTGGCCGACGCCAGGCGGCAGATCCGGGACGGCCAGAAGGAGATCCTGGAGAACGAGCACAAGATTGAGGACGGCTGGGAGGATTACGAGGAAGGGAAGAAAGAGGCCGAGGATGAGATTGCGGAGGGCGAGCAGAAGATCCGGGACGCGGAGGCGGATCTGGCGGACGCCGAGGAGCAGATCGCGGACGCCGAAGAGCAGCTTGCCGATCTGCGCTATCCGGACTGGTACATAGACAACCGCAGTGCGCTTCCGGAGCACGCCGGATTCGGGGAAAACGCGGAGCGCCTCTCGAACATCGCCAAGGTCGTGCCGATCCTGTTCTTCCTGGTGGCGGCTCTGATCTCTCTGACGACGATGACACGTATGGTCGAGGAGGAACGCACGCAGATCGGGACGCTGAAGGCTCTCGGCTACGGCAAATGGTCGATCGCTTCCAAATATCTGAAATACGCGTTTCTGGCGACGCTCGGCGGCGGTGTGGCCGGCATCCTGATCGGTGAAAAGATTTTCCCATGGGTGATCATCAATGCTTATGGGATCATGTATCAGCATATTCCGGAGATCCTGCTTCCCTACAACTGGACTTACGGTCTGATCGCGATGGGAGCGGCTCTGCTCTGCACGATCGGGGCGACGGTCTCCGCCTGCTACCGGGAACTCATAGCCGTTCCTGCGCAGCTTATGCGGCCGCCCGCCCCGAAGGAGGGCAAGCGCGTCTGGCTGGAGCACATCCCGTTCCTGTGGAGACGGCTCAGCTTCACCTGGAAATCCACGGTGCGCAACCTGTTCCGCTACAAGAAGCGTTTCCTGATGAC
>CANQIW010000160.1 GCA_947624055.1 uncultured Lachnospiraceae bacterium | reverse complement strand
CAGCGCTTGGTATAGCAGAACCAGTCGCCGGTGCACTCGTGGTTGATGCGCAGCATCAGGCGTCCGAACGGGCGCAGATCATTGGCGATGGCGATCAGGTGATCATCCGTCACATGCGGGTCGATCGTCAGGGTGAGCGTGACGTCCTGCCCGTGACGGCGCACGTCGCGCATGAAGCTGAACGGCTCGCCCTCGGTGTTTCCGCCAGGGCCGCCCAGGTAGGGGAAGTAATCGTCGTAGGGATAGTCCCACGCGAACGAGACGTCGGGACTCGCGTGCGCGATGCTTGCGCGCTGCGGCCATCCCTCGTCCAGCGGATAGTAGCAGTACATCAGGGTGATGCTGCGGTGGGGTCTGCCCAGCTTGTTCAGGATATAGTCCTGGTTCACGTATTCGCCGCGCTCGGAGCCGTCGCCTAAGTCCACGGCGCATTTTGCCTTTCCCATATGTAAGAAATATACTTTCGGATCACTCATGTTTTTTCTCCTGTATATATTGATAATAATTGCTTTAATCAGTCCATTTTTATGTCACTGCAGTACCATGCCGGATGCTTTCTGAAGAACCCTTTATTCAGGTGCTGCGAATGGTTGCGGCCGTAATCTCACGCAAAAATCATAAAGCATTTCCGCACAAATGTAAAGAGCAAAACCAATCGCTTTCCATGCTTGAAAACGAAATATGTTTTTGTTATACTCAGAAAATCAAATGCAGATTTACGGAGATCAGAGGTTTGGGGGCAAGACAGGAGCCTGGTCATGAAAAGTCCTGTCATTGAGGAAAAGGTGGTACAAAGGTGATCAGAATTGCGGCAGTGGATGACGAAAGAGAGTGCCTGGAGAGAATTGACGGATATCTCGACCGGCTGAGCGGATATCAGACGGAGCGTTTCCTCACCACAAACGCGGAGGAGCTGCTGGAAAAGTGCAGGGCGGGCGAGTGTTTTGACCTTGTTTTTCTCGATATCGAGATGGGGAGCATGACCGGGGTAGAGGCGGCGAAGCGGATCAGTGAGGGCGGAAGCGGCCCGCTGATCATTTTTACGACCGCGCACAGCCAGTATGTCAAGGAGGCGTTTTACGTGAACGCGTTCCAGTATATGTTCAAGCCCATAGAGTTTGAGGATTTCCGCTACGAATTTGAGCGCGCCGCGAACGCGGTGCAGCGCAGGAACAGAACCTTTGAGGTCAGCCGCGGGCATGAAAAGGTTCTGCTGAAGTGCTCCGATATTTTCTATATCGAGACGAGGGACAGGCATCTCGTGGTGAAGACGGCGGAGCGGGAGTATCTCTACAACGGAGCGCTCAAAGAAGCGGAGCGGCAGCTTTCCGGGTACGGCTTCTCGAGAGCGGAGCAGGGGATCCTCGTGAACCTCGGCCATGTGCGGAAGCTGGAGCCGACGCGGGTGGAGCTGGACAACGGAGAGAAGAAGTTTGTCAGCCGCCGCATGTACAAAGCGTTTCTGGCGGATCTGAATGTATACCTTTCGCGAAATCAATGAGCCGTGCCAGACGTCGGCAAACCCGGATGTAGGAGCCTGCTCACAAACATCTGTGGTTTGTCGACGGATGATAGGGCGAATGCCCGCGACCGCGAAAAGTCGTAAACTTTTCGCGGTTGGCACGGCTTTACAAAATACAATGGAGAAATTTTCATGAATCTTATGCGAACCCTGGCGAATCTGTTCGGCTGCATGATGAGCGTCTATATCGCGTATGTCTACTGCAAAGCGTTCCTTACGGGGAGACGCAGCGGTGCCAGCGTATGGGCGATTCGCTGCACGGCGTACGCAATCTGCCTGGCGGATACGCTCTTTGTGGAGTCGATCCCGCTGCGGGTGCTGCTCGCGGTGTGCTGGATTGTTCTGTTGACGAACTGCTATGAATGCCCCTTCCTGAAGCGTGTCTACTTGGCGCTGGTCGTCTGCGTGGTCATAGACCTTGCCGAGGTACTGACGGGAGTCACGACGGTCACGCTTCTGGGAATTGATATTAACGCGGTTCGTGACTCGGATTTCCTTTACGCTGTGAACGTCTTTGCGAG
The DNA here is from genome assembly GCA_947624055.1 of uncultured Lachnospiraceae bacterium. GTDB lineage: Bacteria > Bacillota > Clostridia > Lachnospirales > Lachnospiraceae > Choladousia. The sequence goes on along the minus strand of CANQIW010000160.1, from coordinate 3,401 downwards.
CAAGCTGATTGGGCTTCTGCTTGTGAGAGTCATTCTGATCTGTACGAAAAAAGACCGGGAGAGGAAGGAAAACGGCTATTCGGCGGCGCTGCTGGTGGTCGCTTTATTTATCCTGTTCCACATGGCGTTTTTCCTCCAGGCGACGCTCGAGGTCTATTCGATTGGAAAAAATATCCTGGCGGTGGTTTCCATGCTGCTGATGGTCGGCGCGCTGGCTGCCGTGTTTGTTCTCGGCAACCGCCAGACGAGGTTTCGGGAATATCGGAACCGGCTAAGCGAGATGGAGAGCCGTTACAGCCTGCAAGTCAGAAATTATGAGAATCTGCAGGACAACGCGCGCGCGGCGGGCAGGAATGTCCACGACGTGAAGAATTTCGTGCTGGAGGTTCGTTCCTGCCTGGAGCAGGGGCGGATTGACGAGGCGAAAGAGCGGCTGAACGAGTACAGCGAGAGCCTTGCCCGTACGTCCGGCAGCTCGTCGGGTTCGCCTACGGTGGACGCGCTGCTCGACGCCAAGAAGAAAGAAATGGAAGCACTCTGTTCGGACAGGCATGTCTCGGTGGTGCTGGGCGGGAATCTGCCCATCGACGAGATCGACCTGTGCATCCTGCTCGGGAACGCGCTCGACAACGCGATTGAGGAGAGCAGGCGCATCGCCGATCCGGAGGCGCGTTCGATCGAAGTACGCGTGCTGCCGGGCGCGGGCGGTCTCTCAATCTTCGTGCGGAATAAGATGGCGATATCTGAGGAAGTGGAAGACATGCGTGCCGATATGCCGAAGACAAAGCATGGGCGAGGTGCTGGCGCGGCAGAGCGGAAATGTGGAAGCAGCGCCGGCGTCCGCGCGAAAGCGGACTTGCTCCGAAGCCGGAAGGACGATCCGCTCGCCCACGGCTTTGGTATCGGGAATATGCGGGCGATCTGCGAAAAATACGGCGGCAGCCTGGAGATCGAGAAACGCGGCGGCTATTTTGAGCTGAGCGTGTTCCTGCCGGAGTGAGACAGAGCGAAGCGAGGAACCGAGCGAAACGGGAGACAGAGTGAAACGGGGAACGAAGCCAAACGGAAGATAAAGCGAAACGGGAAACAGAGCAAGGCAGATAAAAAACTGCCAGGAGGTGTGGCATGAATATAGCGCGAATCATAACAGAGCTTTTCGGCTGTCTGGCTTCAGTCGGAATCTCCTGTATCTACTGTGAGGCGGTTCTTCCGGGGAAAAGCTGGAGCCGCCTTCATGTGTGGGCTGTTCGCTGCGCGGCGTATCTGCTCTGTCTGGCAGGTTCCTTTCTCGTGGCGTCGACCCCGGTCAGGGCAGTGCTCATGGCGCTCTGGATCATTCTGCTCACCTGCTGCTATGAGTGCAGCGTTCCAAGACGCATCTATATGGTGCTGGTGATCTCCGTGCTGGGAGATATCGCTGAGGTCGCGACGATGGTTCTCACGGTCACGCTTCTGGGAATCAGCATGGATCTTATCGCGGATTCCGTGGCTGTGTACGCCGCGAATGTCTTCGCGAGCAAGCTGCTGTATCTTCTGCTTGTGCGCTTTCTCCTGTTTTGCACGAGAAAGGACCGGACGCCCGGGGATGGCGGCTACTCGGCGTCCCTGCTGATCGTTTTTGTGTTTATCATGTTCCACATGGGATTCTTTCTGCGCGCGACGCTTGACGTCTATTCGGTCAGGGGAAACATTCTGGCGATCGCCTCCATGCTGCTGATGAGCGCGGCCATTGTCGCCGTGTTTTACCTCGGCAACCGGCAGGCGAAGCTCCGCGAATACTGGAAGCGGCTCGACGAGATGGAAAAGCGCTACCGCATGCAGGTCAAGAGCTATGAGGAGCTGAGGGACAGCGTGCAGGCCGCGAACAGAAATGTCCACGATGTGAAAAATTTTGTGCTGGCGGTGCGCTCTTACCTTGAGCAGGGCAGGATCGACGAGGCGAAAAAGAAGCTGGATGAGTACGCCGGGCACATATCCGGCCCGGCGGAGTCAAAACCGGATATCTCAAATTGAGCATTTTTGAGAAAACGCAAAAAAACGGGTCAAATGCATGATAGCCGGAAGGGGTCTGCCACAATTGTGACGGCCCTTTTCTGGCGCAAATCCCGCGTACTATTTTCATTCTCCCATTCATAAGATAGAGAGAACGTGGCCGATGACTACGCAGAAATGGGGGAACGGTATGAACGACAGAGCTTTGAAGGTACTGGAACAATATGACCTGGAGATCACGCTCACCAGGCGGGGCAGAGGTTCCTACATCTGTGAGACGACACAGGGATTGCGGATTCTGAGCGATTACAGCGGATCGGAGAACAAGGCGCTGTTTCAGAATTGTGTGATGGAAAAGATCCGCAGCGGCGGTTATGAAAAAGTAGATCTCATAATCCCGAACCGGGAAGGCGCCCTGATCTCCCGGGACTGGGAGGACAATAAATACGTGGTCAAGGAGTGGTACACGGGGCGCGAGTGCGACACGGCGAGCGAGAGCGAGATTCTCTCGGCGGTGTGCAATCTGGCAAAGCTGCACAGGCTGATGCGTCTGGACGCCGATTCGGAGTTTCGCCAGAGCTTTACCGCTCAGGAACCGCTCGCGGAGATCCGGGCACAGAATATAGAACTCAAGAAGGTTCGGTCGTTCATAAGGAAGAAGAACACAAAATGCGGGTTCGAGCGGCTGTTCCTGAACAACTACACGAAATATTTCGAGCAGGCGCAGCAGGCGGAGCAGGAGCTTGCCGGCATGGAGTCAAGGACGAAAGCCCTGCTTGAAAACAACCGGGGCAGCGTGTGCCACGGCGATTATAATCATCACCATATCCTGATGACCGGTTACGACATTGCGACGACAAATTTCGAGTGCTGCCGTTTCGACCTGCAGATCAACGATCTCTACCGTTTCATGCGGAAGATCCTCGAGAAGCACAACTGGAACGCGAAGCTTGGGATGCGCATGCTCGACCACTACTCGCAGGTGCGGACGGTATCGTCGGACGAGCGCAGGCTTCTCTATGTGAAGATGCTGTATCCGGAGAAATTCCGCAAACTTGCGAACTATTATTACGGCAGCAACAAGGCGTGGATCTCCGGGCGCTTTCTCGACAAGCTGGAAAATCTGAACCGACAGGAGGAAATGCGGAATAATTTCGTGAAAATGCTGGAAAAGTAGTTTTTTTCTGAGTTTACGCGTAAACGTGGAATTTTCTAGAATTTAAAGCTGTAATTTAAGACATTTTTTGATAAATCAAAATAATAGTTAAACTATGGTACAGTGAAAAAGGAGTATGGCTACATCAGGTCATACTTTTTTTCATTACATTTATAATATGAGATCAGACTTGGTTTACGCCATAGATGATGCTAGGCGTTTGGGGTATGTGAGCGTTTAAGTGAAAACAAAT
>CANQIW010000159.1 GCA_947624055.1 uncultured Lachnospiraceae bacterium | reverse complement strand
GTGAAAACTCCGTGCCTCTGATGGCCGGAAACGCATATTTCTGAAACGGTTCGGTCACGTAGTCAAGCAATACCTGACCCGCCTTGGAGACCCCGCCCCCGATAACGATGATCTGTGGATCCGTCACCGTCGAGAGCACCGCCAGCGTCTTCCCGAGATAGTTCCCAAAGCGCTCCGCCACCTGGATCGCGAGCGCGTCGCCCTCCTTCACGGCGTCCCAGACATCCTTTGCAGTAAGATCTTCTATCCGCATCTTCGAGGGAGCGTCCGTACCTGCCAGCGCCTCGCGCGCCAGCCGCACGATCCCGGTCGCCGAGGCGACCTGCTCCAGACAGCCGCGATTGCCGCAATTGCAGCTCTCTTCGATCGTATCGTCCACATGCGCGTGTCCGATCTCTCCTCCTGCCCCATGTGAACCGGCGACGATCTTGTCATTGATGATGATGCCTCCTCCGACCCCGGTGCCGAGTGTCACAAGGATCATGCTGTGGTATCCGGAGCCCCCGCCCTGCCAGAGCTCGCCGAGCGCCGCCACATTCGCGTCATTCGCCGCCTTTACAGGAAGTCCGGTCAGCTCCGAGAGGTCTTTCTCTATGTATACATGTCCCCAGTGGAGATTCACCGCGAACGGAACCTCGCCGTTTTCATCGACCGGCCCCGGGATACCGATCCCGACGCCGGCGACGTCGTCCTTGTCCAGCTGTTTTTCCAGAATTTTCTGATTGATCGCCGCCGCGATATCCGGAAGAATGCTGCCGCCGTTATCCTCAAGTCTTGTCTTGATCTCCCACTTTTCAAGCAGCTCACCCTCTACGGTGAACAGCCCGCATTTCACCGTGGTTCCTCCCACGTCGATCCCAAAACTGTACTTTTTCATCTCTTTCTACTCCTGATTTTCTTTTTTGAGCATCCACCTGCTCTGTACGCGGTTGTAAAACTCTCTCGCCGCGTTGTATCCCATCTTCTTCTGCCTGTGGTTGACCGCGGCCGTCTCGACGATGACCGCCAGATTCCGACCCGGACGGATCGGGATCGAATGGCAGACGACGCGGTTGCCGAGGAACTCCGTGTACTCCTCCTCCAGACCCATGCGGTCGTACTGCTTGTCCCTGTCCCACTCCTCGAGCTTGATCACAAGATCGATGGACTGCGTGTTCTTGACGCTCTCCACACCGAACAGTGTCTTGACGTCGATGATGCCGATACCGCGCAGCTCGATAAAGTGCCGCGTGATGTCCGGAGCGCTCCCGACCAGCGTCACATCGCTGACCCGGCGGATCTCCACCACGTCGTCCGAGACCAGACGATGCCCGCGCTTGATCAGCTCCAGAGCCGCCTCGCTCTTGCCGATGCCGCTCTCGCCCATGATCAGCACGCCCTCGCCGTACACATCCACGAGCACGCCGTGGATGGAAATGCACGGGGCAAGCTCGACATTCAGCCAGCGGATGATCTCCGCCATGAAATCTGAGGTTGTCTTCTTCGTCGTAAAGATCGGCACCTCGTACTGCCTCGCCAGACGGAGCATGTCCTCGTCCGGCTCAATCATCGTCGTATAGATAATGCAGGGAACATGATAGGACAAGAATTTCTCGTAGACCGGGATCTTCTCCTCCTTCGACAGATGCGCCAGATAAGTGTACTCTACATATCCGATGATCTGGACGCGCTCCGAATAAAAGTGCTCAAAAAATCCGGTAAGCTGCAAAGCCGGACGGTTGATCTCAGAGGTCACGACCCGCTTCCCCTTCATATCGATCTCCGGGATCGCGTTGACCAGTTTCATCTGCTCGGCCAGCTTCTCAATCGTTACGCTGCTTGCCATCTTCCCATCCTCCTACTGTTCTTTTCATATTTTAATCCCGTGTTGTTCCCTCGTCAAGTAGATGTATTCGTTATTGAGCAGTTTTTCGCATCGGGCTCATTCCTCCGTCACACGCGGTTGTGTCCGGACACCCTGCGCATGGAAGAAGTCGTACACCTGCTGCGCGCTGCGTGCATTCATGGAGGGAGCGTTCGCAAGCTCCTCAAACGTCGCGTCACGCACCGCCTCAACAGACTTAAATGTGCGCATCAGCGCCTTTCTGCGTGCCGGCCCGATTCCCGCAATGTCGTCGAGGATTGAGTGCACCTGCCCCTTGCTGCGCAGGCTGCGGTGGTACTCGATCGCGAAGCGGTGCGCCTCGTCCTGAATGCGCGTCACGAGCCGGAACGCCTCCGAATGCGTGTCGATCGGCAGCTCCACATTCTCGAAATAGATGCCCCGCGTACGGTGGAAATCGTCTTTCACCATGCCGCAGACCGGAATGCGGATCCCTAACGCATCCAGCACACGCAGCGCGACGTTCACCTGGCCTCTGCCGCCGTCCATCAGGATCAGATCCGGAAAACGGCTGAAGCTTCCCATCTCGTTGCCCATACCTTTTTCGGCAAGCTCCTTCTGCTCGTCCAGACCGTGCCGGAAACGCCTCGTCAGCACCTCCTCCATGCTCGCGTAGTCGTCCGGCCCCTGAACCGACCGGATCTTGAACTTTCGGTAGTCGCTGCGCTTCGGCTTGCCGCGCTCATAGACAATCATCGAGCCGACCGACTCGAACCCGTTGGTGTTGGAGATGTCGTACGCCTCCATGCGCATCGCGCGCTCGATTCCGAGAAGCTGCTCGATCTCGTGCACCGCGCCGATCGTCCGACCCTCCTCGCGCTTGATCCGCTCCCTGTCCTGCCGCAGCACGATCGCGGCGTTCTCCTGCGCCATCTCGACGAGCTTCTCCTTCGTCCCCTTCTTCGGCACACACAGGTACACACGCTGCCCGCGCTTTTCCGTAAGCCATGCCTCCACAACCTCGTGATCCTCGATGTCCGTCTCCAGCATCAGCTCACGCGGCACGAACGGCGTGCCGGCATAATACTGCTTGACAAAGCTGTCGAGGATCGCGGAACGCGTATCGTGCGGAGCCACACGCAGATAAAAATGTTCCCTGCCGATCATCTTGCCGCCCCGGATGAAGAACACCTGCATCACAGCGTCTCCGCCGTCTACAGCCATCGCGAGCACGTCCTTGTCTTCTCCGTCTCCGTTCGTGATCTTCTGCCGCTGCGCGACCTGACGGACACTGTTTATCAGATCCCGGTACTCCGCCGCGCTCTCAAACTCCATGCGCTCCGCCGCCTCGTTCATCTTCTCCGTGAGCATCTTCAGGATCGGCGCGTAATTTCCGTTTAAAAAGTCCAGCGCCCCATCGATCGAACGGCGATACTCCTCCTGCGGGATCTTTCCCTGACAGGGCGCGTCGCACTGCCCGATGTGATGATACAGGCAGGGTCGCTCTTTCCCGATGTCGCGCGGAAGGCTGCGGTTGCAGCTGCGCAGCTTATACAGCCTGCGGATGAGCTCGATCGTGTCCTTGACTGCCCCGGCGCTCGTAAACGGCCCGAAATACCGGGACTTGTCCTTCTTCATCGTGCGCGAGAACAGCACGCGCGGATACTCCTCGCCGAGCGTCACCTTGATAAACGGATAGCTCTTGTCGTCCTTGAGCATTGTGTTGTACTTCGGACGGTGCTCCTTGATCAGATTGCACTCGAGCACGAGCGCCTCGAGCTCCGAGTCCGTCACGATATATTCAAAGCGGCGGATCCGCTCCACCATCTGCTCGATCTTGACGCCCTTGTTCCGGCTGCTCTGGAAATACTGGCGCACCCGGTTTTTGAGGCTGATCGCCTTGCCGACATAGATGATGTCGTCCCGCTCGTCATGCATGATGTACACGCCCGGGCGTCCCGGGAGCTTTTTCAGCTCTTCCTCAATATTGAAGCCGGAATCATTCTTCCCAGCTTCTGACGCAGCTGTTTTCTGTACATCCGGCTCATCTGTTCCGGAATCCGGTCCCTCGTTTTTTGCCTCCGGCGTACATTCCTCCTGCTCCCGCAAACCGACCGCCTCCTTTCCTTCAGAATTTCTTTCTGTTTTTTTCCGTTTTACTTTTGTTTTCCTTTATAGTTTGACCACGATTCTGACACATTTTTCCGCTAGACTATGACTTATCCAAAGAGGTCACAGCAGTGCACGGCGCGTCTGCGCTGACTATGGTCTCGCCAAACAACACTTCCGGATTCCCGGATTCTTATAAAATCTGCGGCAGTGCAGACAGGGCTGCCGCAGTTATTGTGCCCTCTCATTCTCCTTCATAATTTTCCGGAAATACGACGCGAACATACACGCCGTCGTCATCACCGCGAGAAAGTCCGCGACCGGCTCAGCCGTAAAGACCGCGCGCGTCTTATCCGCCGGGAAGATCGCCGGCATGAGATAAATCAGCGGAATCAGCAGGATAATCTTGCGCAGCAACGCCAGAAACAGCGAATTCTTCGCGTTGCCGAGCGCGATAAAGGTCTGCTGGCACGCGATCTGGATCCCGAAAATTCCCGTCATCAGCATATAAATCCGCAGGCACGGAACCGCGAATTCGATGAGCTCCGGATCGCTGTTGAACATGTGAATAAACATCTGCGGCGCGAACATCGCGAGCGCCCACAGTGTCATCGAATAGCACACGCTGGCCGTAAGCAGAATGCGAAACGCCTGCTTCACCCGGGCCATGTTGCGCGCGCCGAAATTGTAGCTGACGATCGGCTGGGATCCCTGTGTCAGCCCCTGCAATGGCATCAGGGAGAACTGCATTACGCTCGAGGCGATCGTCATCGTCGTCACCGCGATGTCCCCGCCGTACTTCAGCAGGGACGAGTTGAAGCAGATTGACAGCAGGCTCTCCGTCGACATCATGATAAACGGCGAGAGCCCGAGCGCTGCCGCCGGCAGGATGATCCCCGGCAAGAGCCTCAGATTCGCCCTGCGGATGCGCAGCACCGTCTTCGGCCCGGTCAGAAAGCGCAGGATCCAGATCATCGACACACCCTGCGAGAGGATCGTTGCGAGCGCCGCGCCCGACACGCCGAGCTTCAGCACGAATATAAAAATCGGATCCAGAATGATGTTGCAGATCGCTCCGATCATCACCGTCAGCATGCTGGTCTTCGCGAAACCCTGCGCCGTGATAAACATATTCAACCCCAGCGTGAACTGCACGAAGATCGTGCCGAGGCTGTAGATCCGCATGTAGTCCGTCGCGTAGCTGATCGTGTTTTCGCTCGCTCCGAACATCAGCAGCATATTCCGCGAGAACAGCAGGAAAACCACCGTCAGCACCACCGCGATCATCGTCAGCAGGGTGACGGAATTGCCGAGCGTCTGCTCCGCCTTGTCTTTCTCTCCCTTTCCAAGGAAGATCGAGGCCCGCGGCGCGCTGCCCATGCCGACCAGACTCGCGAACGCGGAGATCAGCGTGATCAGCGGCACGCAGACGCCGACGCCCGTCAGCGCCATCTGCCCGACCCCCGCAATGTGGCCGATGTAGATCCGGTCCACCATATTGTACAAAAGATTGAT
>CANQIW010000158.1 GCA_947624055.1 uncultured Lachnospiraceae bacterium | reverse complement strand
GATACGCGTCCGGACATTCTGGTCTGCATGAATGAGACGGACAGTGAGAGCGCATACAACGCGATGGTAGACTACAATCAGGTGGGCGATATCGATATCATCGGATACTATCAGTCCGAGACGATCCTTGACGCGATCGAGAAGGGGACTGTGCCGATGGCGCTCACGCTGGATGCCGAGCAGATGGGGCAGTACTGCGTCGAGGCTTTGGAGGAATACCGCACGATGGGATATACGAGCAATTATATGAGCGTTGATCTCAATGTGATCACGCAGCAGAACGTGGACGCTTACCGGGACACGGAAGCACGGCAGGGGCGGTGAGGCGATGGAGAAGGAGCAAAAGAAACCTGACTTTGCGGGGCGGTTCTCGATCCGCGCCAAGCTGATCATGACTTTCGCCCTGACAGCGACGCTGATGTTCGTGATGAATCTTCTGCTGTACGGGGAGATCAACCGCTCCATGAACGAGCTGGACGAGGTCTACGCGACGAACGTCAGCCTGAACGAGCTGGCGCAGTGCCTCGAGGATACGCATGGGAATGTCCTGGAGTATCTGAGCACGAAAAGCTCTGACTCGCTGGAGGATTATTACCGGAACGTCCAGACGTACCGGGACATGACGGAGCAGCTCAACGGAAGCATTGCGGACAGCGAGCGGAAGATTCTGGAGAAAAACATCCGGAATATGTCGGAGACGTATCTGGATCTCGCGGAGGAGACGATACAGGCGAAGCGCGGGCGCAACGTAGAGGCGTACAAGGCGGCGTTCGCGGAGGAATCGAAGAATTATGAGTATATACAGACGGCGATCTACTGTCTGAACAGCCTGCAGTTCCGGAGCAATTCAGACAACTATCAGATTCTGAGGGATTCGCTGGGCTATATGGAGATCGTCAGCTCGCTTGTCATGGCGGCGGTAGGCGTCATCAACCTGATGATCCTGTTTGTGATGATCCGGACGATCACGGAGCCGCTGCGCATGCTGGCCGGCTCGGCGAACGAGGTTGCGCAGGGGAATTTTGACGTTCGGCTCCCGGAGACGACGAGCCGGGACGAGGTGGGCGTCGTGACGGAGGCGTTCGACAAGATGGTGCGCAGCATCCGGGAATATATCGTGCGCACCCGTGAGAGCATGGAGAAGGAACAGAAGATGATGGAGCGGGAGCTCCTGATGGAGACGCACCTGAAGGATGCGCAGCTGCGCTATCTGCAGGCGCAGATCAACCCGCATTTCCTCTTCAATTCCCTGAACGCGGGCGCGCAGCTCGCGATGATGGAGGATGCGGAGCAGACAAGCATTTTTATCGAGAAGATGGCGGACTTTTTCCGCTATAACGTGCGCAAGAGCGAGGAGAGCGCGACGCTCGCCGAGGAGCTCGAGACGGTGGACAACTATGTCTACATCCTGAATGTGCGCTTCGCCGGGGAGATCCACTACGAGAAGGAGGTGCCGCCCGGCGTGGAGGATGTGCGGCTCCCGAGCCTGATCCTGCAGCCGGTCGTCGAGAACGCGGTGAACCACGGCATCCGCGAGGTGGACTGGGAAGGCCACATCTGGCTGTCTGTAGAGAAGGATGAGGACTGTCTGATCGTGAGCGTCCGCGACAACGGGCAGGGCATGACGCCGGAGCAGATCCGGGACGTGCTGGAGCGCCGCCCGAAGGCGGGGGACGGAGAGGGAGATTCCACCGGCATCGGTCTGGACAACGTCATCAACCGCCTGGAGCTGTTCTTCGGGCAGAGCGGACTGCTGCAGATCTACAGCGACGGCCCGGGCAGGGGTACGGAGGTGCGGATGCGCCTTCCGACCGCGCCGGAACAAGGTGTTCCCGGGACAAATTTGCAGGAGCATCCAGCTGAAAGTGTGCCGAAGTAAAATAGCAGCGTTCAGTTGTATATGAAATGGAGGAAACGCAATGTACAGAGTCCTGATCGCGGATGACGAGGGCATCATGCGGGACGCCCTGAAAAATATCATAGAGAGCAATTTCGGGAACGAGTGTGAGCTGGAGTTCGCCAGGACCGGCCGCGCCGTCGTGGAGCTGGCGGAGACGTTCCGTCCGGACATCGTGTTCATGGACATCCAGATGCCGGGCATCAACGGCATCCAGGCGATCCGGGAGATACGGAAGTTCAGCAGCCAGACGAAGTTCATCATCATCACGGCGTACGACAAGTTTGACTACGCGAAGGAAGCGATCAATCTGAACGTCCTGGATTACCTGACGAAGCCGGTGAAGCGGACGCTGATCGTCGACGTGCTCGAGCGCGCGATGAGAGAGATCGACGTGGAGCGCAAGAAGCGCAGCGACAGCCTGAAGATCCAGGAGAAGCTGGAGACGGTCATCCCGATCGTCGAGAACGGCTTCGTGAACAGCATGATCCTGCAGGAGGGGAGCTCGAGCGATCTGTCGTATTACCGCTCGCTTCTGGATATCCAGCAGGAGTATGGCTACGTGATGCTGATTCAATTCGGGCAGCCGGACGAGGAGGGCGAAGGGCTGTTGACGGCGCCGGTCGGCATGAGCGTGCGTGCGCAGGCGTTCTACCCGGAGCTCTGCGCGATCTGCAAGGAATTTTTCCGTTGCATCGTGGGGCCGATCATGACAAACCGTGTCGTGCTGGCGGTTCCCTGCGCGGAGAACACGCAGGAGTACGCGCAGCGCATCCGGATCATCGAGCAGGCGCGGCATATGGTGCGGAAGCTGGGCGGGCGCTTCGAGGCGAAGTTCCGCGCGGGCATCGGCAAGACCTACCGGATCGAGGAGCTCAAGCTCTCCTACGGCGAGGCGTACCGGGCGCTCTCCCAGAGTACGAGCAGTGTGGCGCATGTGGACGACCTCGCTGTGCGCGGAGAGTATGTCGGGGATTATCCGGACGCGACGGAGCGCAGGCTGTTCCAGCAGGTCGCGCGGGCGGACTGGGACGGTGTGCGCCAGACGGCAAACCAGTTTTTCGACTGGATGATCCGCCACTACTACGACGACAGGGAAGACATCCAGCTGAAGGTGCTGGAGTTCGTGATCTGGGCGGAGCGCGACGCTTTCATGAACGGCAACATCGAGAAGTACGATTTCCATTCCCGGAAAGATTATCTGACGTCTGTGCTTGCCTGTCCGGACTATACGGCGCTGCGCGAGTGGTTCCTGCAGAAGCTGGAGGCCGTATGCCGGCAGGGCGCCGCGCGCAGGGAGGAGCAGTCTGAGAGCGTGATCTCCCGCGCCAAGACCTACATTGACGAGAATTTCTCCAAGGAGCTCTCGCTCGACGAGGTCTCGCGGGTCGTCAACATCAGCCCGTATTATTTCAGCAAGCTCTTCAAAGAAGAGTCCGGCGAGAATTTTATCGAGTACCTGACACGGGTGCGGATCGCGCACGCGAAGGAGCTGCTGAAGCGGCCGGAGCTCAGCATCAAGGAGATCTGTCTGATGTCCGGCTACAGCGACCCGAACTATTTCAGCCGGATTTTCAAGAAGCAGGAGGACGTCACGCCGAGCGAGTACCGGGAAAGACTATAGGGATGTAAAAAGCGGGAAAGTGGATTCAGGTTATCATTTTGGAATAAATGCAGCGGTTGAAGTGCCAGAGGAACGCTGCGATTGTAGAAAGACAGATTTGCAGTTTTCGAGTGAAAGAATAAAGAAACGAATGAAACAGGGAATGGAACAAAGAATGAAACAAAGAATGAAACAAAGAATGAAACAAGGAATGAAACAACAGGCAGACAGAGCATTTGAGACGAGCGGACGCCGCAGCCCATGGCTTTATGGACTGCTCCCATTGCTTCTTGCGGCGGCGCTGTTTCTTCTGGGCGGCTGCTCCGCGGTACATCAGGAGCCGGAGGCGCAGCGGACCGAGGAGGAGTCGGCGCAGCTACAGATCGGCATGAGCTTTGATTCGTTTGTCATCGAGCGCTGGCTGAGGGATCGGGATCTCTTTGTCATGACGGCGCAGGAGCTGGGCGCGGACGTCAACGTGCAGGTCGCGAACGGCGACGCGCAGGAGCAGATCTCACAGATCCGCTATTTTATCAAGAAGGGCGTGGATGTGATCGTTGTGATCGCGGTCGACGGGGAAGAGCTCACGGACGTGATCACGGAGGCGAAGCGCGAGGGCATCCGCGTGGTCTGCTACGACCGGCTCATCTCGAAGGCGGACACGGATCTCTATATTTCGTTCGACAATGAGATGGTCGGGACGCTGATGGCGGAGGCGATGACAGAAGCGCTTCCGGAGGGCGGAAATATCTTTGCGATCTACGGCTCCCCGGCGGACAACAATGTCCCGATGGTGCAGAAGGGCTTTCTGGAGGGTATCGAGGGAAGCGGGCTGAACGTCGTCTATTCTGCGTACTGGCTGGCGGAACTCGCTTTCGGCGCGGTGGAGGAGGGCCTGTCCACGACGCCGCGCAATCTGGTCGGCGTCATGTGCGGCAACGACGATCTCGCGAGCCAGGCGTTTCGTGCGCTCGCGGAGAACCGCCTTGCCGGCAAGGTCGTGCTGGTCGGGCAGGATGCGGAGCTCTCGGCCTGCCAGCGCATCGTTGAGGGAACGCAGTACATGACGGTCTACAAGTCGGTGGAGACGCTCGCGATGCGGGCGGCGGAGTTCGCCTGCGCGATCGGCTACGAGAAGATGCTGGACGAGAAACGGATCTCAGAGGATACGCTGCCCGAGGAGATCGCCGGTTTCCGGAAGGAGCTTGAAGGACTCGGAACGATCGGCGACGGACAGTACGACGTGCCGTACTACAGCATCGATCCTGTGGCGGTCACGAAAGAGAACATGGATGAGACAATCATCGAGAGCGGTTTCCACACGGAGGAGGAGGTGTACCTGAACGTGAACCGCGCAGAATGAGAATAGCACAATCTTGTCACAAAAATCTCCTGTTTCGGTGCAGGAGATTTTTCTTTTGGTTAAAAATTTACAGAAAATTGCAAACATGTCCAGATTCTATTGTGCTAAAATACAAACATCCTACAAAGAAATATATAAAAAAGGAGGAGATGTAACATGTACAAGAAAGTTTTATTAGCAGTTGCCGCGGCCACCATGATGATGGGTCTTACGGTCAGCGCTGAGGGCGAGACGATCGGTGTTGCGATGCCGACGCAGGATCTTCAGAGATGGAACCAGGACGGCGAGAACATGAAGGCTCAGCTCGAGGAGAAAGGTTATACCGTAGATCTTCAGTATGCTGGCAACGATGTTCAGACGCAGGTTTCCCAGATCGAGAACATGATCGCGAACGGCGACCAGCTTCTGGTTATCGCTTCCATCGAGGGCGATTCCCTCGGAACCGTTCTTGCGACGGCAAAAGAGTCCGAGATCCCGGTTATTGCTTACGACCGTCTGATCATGAACACGGACGCGGTTTCCTACTACGCAACGTTCGACAACTACCTTGTCGGCAAGACGCAGGGCGAGTACATCGTAGAAGCTCTGGA
>CANQIW010000157.1 GCA_947624055.1 uncultured Lachnospiraceae bacterium | reverse complement strand
GCCGACCGGGGCGGGCAAGACCACGATCGTCAACCTGTTGAGCCGCTTCTACAATGTCGACGGCGGGCAGATCCTTGTGGACGGGATTGACATCGGCACGGTCACGATCCGCTCCCTGCGCAGACAGATGGGCGTGATGATGCAGGACAGCTTCATCTTCTCCGGCACGATCATGGACAACATCCGCTACGGCAACCGGGAGGCCACAGACGAGGAGGTTGTCCGCGCCGCGAAGACTGTCTGTGCGCATGACTTCATTATTAAAATGGAGAACGGCTATCAGACGCAGGTGAACGAGCGCGGGAGCCGCCTCTCGGCGGGGCAGCGGCAGCTGATCTCCTTTGCGCGGGCGCTTCTGGCCGACCCGAAGATCCTGATTCTGGATGAGGCGACTTCGAGCATCGACACGGAGACGGAGATTTTGCTGCAGAAGGGTCTGCTGGAGCTGCTGAAGGGCAGAACCTCTTTTATCATCGCGCACCGCCTTTCCACGATCAAGAACTCGAGCTGCATCATGTATATCGACAACGGGAATATCCTTGAGCGCGGCTCTCACGAGGAGCTGATGGCAAGACAGGGAGAGTACTATCAGCTGTATATGAGCCAGTATGCGTTCCTGGAAAATAATTGACTGGGCGGCGCGGGCTGTCGATTTGTCGCCCGACAGTTTCGCACGGTTCATAGTCGGACACGAAAAGCCCACAGGTTTTTCACAAATTTGACACAAAAGTCCGATATAGTGAATTCATCAATTGAGGAACGAAAAAGCAAAGAAACAGCAACGAAAGGGGATTCACTATGAAGAACTACACAAATAAGCACAATGAGGAAGACAGGAATTCGAAATGCAGACGCCGCGTTGCGGTCGCGATGGCAGGCCTGCTCACGGTCGGCGTTCTTGCCGGGGTGGACGCATGGAGGACGGCGAGCGTCGTCTTTGCCGAAGAGGAAGAAAGCGAGGGCGTGTCGCTGAATATCGCGGATTCGTCCGGAGAGGATGCGGAGACGGAGCTTCAGACGGAGGCGAAGGAGACAGAGACTGAGAAGCAGAAGGAGACCTTTGCGGATATCGACCGCGTATCAGGCGACGCTTCAATCGTGGCGACGGACGTCTCGGAGATTGTTGAGAACTGTATGCCGTCGATCGTCTCGATTACGGAAAAGTCCGTAGAAGAGGTTGAGACTTACTTCTACGGGGTGCAGGAGTATGAGATGACGGGTGCGGCTTCCGGCATCATCATTGCACAGAACGACGATGAGCTGTTGATCGCGACGAACAGCCATGTGGTGAAGGACTCGACAGAGATTACGGTCGGCTTTACCGCTGAGGCGGAGGATCCGGACGACCTGCTCGTGCCGGCGAAGATCAAAGGGATGGACAAGGATTACGAGCTTGCGGTTGTGGCCGTGCAGCTTGCCGATATCAAGGAGGATGTGCGCAAACAGCTCAAGATCGCGCAGCTAGGAAGTTCCGCCGATCTGAAGGTCGGCGAGCCGGCGATCGCCATCGGCAACGCGATGGGCTACGGCCAGAGCGTTACCAGCGGCATCATCAGCGCGCTGGATCGCGAGGTCACGATCGACGAGGACTTCTCCCAGAAGCTGATCCTGATGGATGCCCCGGTCAACCATGGCAACAGCGGAGGAGCGCTGCTGAACGCGAAAGGCCAGGTGATCGGCATCAATCTGGCGAAGGAGGTCGTAGACACGGCGGAGGGCATGGGTTACTCCATTCCGATTGATATGGCGATCCCGGTGCTTCAGAATCTCATCAACAAGGAGACGCGAGATAAGCTGTCCAACAGCGAGAGAGGTTATCTGGGCATATCGGTCGTCGATGTGACCTATGACGCGAAGGAGCTCTACAATATTCCTGCAGGCGCTTTTGTGGCGGAGGTGACGAAGGATTCCGCAGGCGAAAAGGCCGGCATCCACAAGGGAGACGTCGTCACGAAATTCGAGGGCGAGTCTGTGATCAGCAAGGACGATCTGGTTGACAAGCTCAGTTATTACGCTGTGGGCGAGACTGTGAAGCTTGAGGTTCAGACGGCGAACGGCGGCAGCTATGAGGCGCGTGAGGTGGAAGTGACGCTTCAGAAGGGAACGGAGACTGAGGATGAGGAGGCAGAAAATGACGGACAGCAGGACGACGGGCAGGATCGTCCGGAGGATCAGGATCAGGGAGAACCTCAGAGTGAGAATGATTTCTGGTTCGACGGTTTCGGGGTTCCGGGAATGGATGACTCCTTCAATCCTTTTGACGGGAGCGACGGCGGAGATTTCTGATATCAGAGAGCAAAACAGCATATAGGACGGCAGTCCGGACAGCTGGGAAGCCACTGGAGAAGCAGAGCCTGTACAGGTTCCTTCTGCAGTGGCTTTTTTGCGCAATTTTTTCATGCAAATTAATATAATTTAATAAAATTGTAAAATTTAGTTGAAAAAATTTTAAAACAGTGTATAATGGAAACAGGATAAAAAGGCAATCCGGAACATACATGGGGAGGCGCTGTGCTAGTATGAAGAACACGAAGAAAAAGCGGACAGCCGGAATACTATTCCTTATGATATTATTTCTGCTGGCTGTACCGACGACGGTTTCCGCGGAGATCAGCGTGAGTAAGGGGACGCTTATCCAGCTGAACAAGACGAAAAAAAGCGTGACGAAAGGCAAACGCTTTAAGCTGAAGGCGACGCTGTGTCCGGCACCGGGTCAGGATACAGGGCTGACGATGAGCCCGATGGCGGGCACGGCGTCCGGCATCATGCCGGCTGCGGAGCCCGAGCCGACGTCCGCGGGTACGAAGATCCTGTGGAAGAGCAGCGACAGTAATGTGGCCAGGGTGAACGCGAAGGGCAGGGTGACGGCGGCAGGCGCGGGCACGGCTGAGATTACCGCGTATACAGAGGACGGAAGCGCTGCGGAGGCCGTGTGTACGGTTACGGTTAAGCTTTCCCCGATCCAGCTGAGCGCGACGCAGACAAACCTTGTCGTCGGAAAAAAGATGAAGCTTAGCATTACTTCTGACAAAGGGAATGCCGTGTACCAGTGGAGCAGTTCGAACAAAGCGGTCGCGAAAGTAAACAAGTCCGGAAAGGTAAAGGGAAAGAAAGCAGGAGTGGCAGTGATCACCGTCAGGTGCGTGGAGGACGGAAGAACCGCGTCCTGCACGGTGACTGTGATGTCGGAGGAGACAATGCAGACCCTGACACAGCCGTCGGCATATGCGACGCAGCTGCTGGCAATTATGCAGAAGTACTCGAATCAGGTCAAGGCAGACAAGGAAGCCGGCGTTCGCTGGGTATACAGCAACAATGCGCAGTTCACCTGGGCGGACGCCTGTAAGGAGGCCAGAAAGAAGAAAGTCACTCATATGAACTGCGCGCTCGGATGCCGTTGGGCGCTGCGGGAAATGGGCCTTTTGGATATAACCAATAATTTCTGGGGAGTATACGGTGGAGGCGTAGAGTTCCGCAGCAAGTCGAAGGAGCAGCTCCTCGAACACTGTGTGATCCTTCCGGTCTACAAGACGCCGGATGAGCTGCTGGCGGAGGGGAATCTCCTGCCGGGCGACATTTGTACATATGTAAGTATAGGGCACACAAACGTCTATGCGGGTGACGGGCTGTGGTACGAGTGTGGTCGTTGCGGCCTGAACGGCAAATATGAGGGGAAGGATTATGTGTTCGATTCCTTCGGGCCGGTTGCCTCTGTGAATATGTCAGGCACGAAAATCGGTACGATCATTCGGATCGTGAAATAAGGATGCAAAGGGAAGGGTGATATTATGAAGAAGGCGGATTATTATAGAAGAAAAGACAGATGCCCGGAAATCCGGGGCAGATTTCTGAAAGCAGTGCTCTTGGCTTTGACGCTTATACTGCTTCTGATGCCGGCGGAGGCATCGGCGGCCAAAATCAGCAAGAAGAGCAAGTCGATCCTGACGGGGCAGTCTTTTTTGCTGAAGATGAAAGGCGCGTCTCAGGAGGCCAGCTGGAGCAGCTCGAAACCCTCCGTGGCGAAGGTAAATTCCGCCGGTGTCGTGAACGGGAAAAAAACAGGTACGGCTGTGATCACCGCCACGGCAGACGGGAAAACATATACCTGCAAGGTGACGGTACGGCAGGCTGTGACAGGGATTCAGCTCAACAAAGCCAGTGTTTCGCGGAAAAAGGGAAAGTCAGTCAAGCTCAAGGCGAAGGTCGAGCCGGCTGACGCGTATCAGAAGGGCATTGTGTGGATGAGCAGCAACAGTAATATCGCGTCTGTCTCGAGCAAGGGAAAGGTGACCGCGAAGAGCCAGGGAAACGCGGTGATCACGGCGAAGGCAAAGGACGGGAGCGGCGTCTTTGCCACCTGTCTGGTGATCGTGCAGGGAGATAAGGAGCCTCTGGTGCTCTCCGAGACGTCGATGTCCATGTATCAGAATGAGTTCAGAGTTTTGAGCGTATCCGGGTCATACGCGCGGATCGTATGGGGCAGTTCCAACCAGGCCGTGGCAGCGGTCGGAGCTGACGGCACGGTGGTGGCGGTCGGTCCGGGTCAGGCGAGGATCGTGGCGATGACGAAGGACGGCCTTCAGTATGCGTACTGTGATGTGACGGTATATGCCCAGGAGACCGCTCCGTCCCAGGCAGCGCAGCAATTCCTGAATATTCTGGAGAGTTATTCACAGACGATCAAGGAACAGAAAGCCCTCGGACATTTCATCGGCTATTCGAACAGCGGCGTGCTTGCCAAGAATACCTGGGGCGAGGTTTACAAGGATATGACCGAGCGGGGAATCGGCTATACCAACTGTGCGCACACGATTCGCCTTGCTCTGCGCGATATGGGCAGACTGGGCGTGACACAGAACTTCTGGGGAGACGACGGAAAGATTCATTTTGGCGAAGGTGTGCAGGAGACCCTTGAGCAGAGCTGCAGGATCATTCATGTTGAAAAGAGCGCGGATCAGCTGTTCGAGGAAAACGGGCTTCTTCCAGGTGATATCTGCATCTGGCGCGGAATAGGACATACCAATGTGTATGCTGGAAATAAGCTCTGGTATGATACCGGGCGTTCGGCCTCGGACGGCGGTTATATGACGATTAAGGAACTGAAGGCCGCCGGCGTATCGGAAAGCGTTCTCTCGGAGGATATAGAAAATGATTACGATTACCCGAAGCTGAATAAGAATATCTATATATTCAATTCGCTTGGGCTGAAGGGGATCAATCTCGGGAATGCGACAGTGGCATATATTATCCGCCTGGTGAAATAGCAAATAAAGGAAATGCGCAAAAAGGCAATTTGGGAGTGAAACGAATCAGATCGGGAAATACTATTGCAAACAAAAGATAGCTTATCCGGCACAGGAGAACAGGCCGAAGAAAGATCCAGGAGGTTGCAATATGTGTAATTATATGCCGATCACAGATGTATATGCGAGAGAGATTCTGGATTCCAGAGGGAAT
>CANQIW010000156.1 GCA_947624055.1 uncultured Lachnospiraceae bacterium | reverse complement strand
TATGGACTGCATTCCGGAAGGCTTTAAGGCGATGGTGCCCGCGATCCTGATCCTCACGTTCGCGTGGACGCTGAAGGCGATGACGGACGGCCTCGGCGCGGATGTGTTCGTGGCGACGCTGGTGAAGTCCTCGGCGGATTCCCTTGTGAACTTCCTGCCGGCGATCATCTTCCTGGTGGGCTGTTTCCTGGCGTTCGCGACAGGCACCTCCTGGGGAACGTTCGGTATCCTGATCCCAATCGTCGTCGAGGCGTTCTCGGAGACGAACGGAGAGCTGATGATCATCGCGATCTCCGCGTGTATGGCAGGCGCCGTCTGCGGCGACCACTGTTCACCGATCTCAGATACGACGATCATGGCGTCCGCGGGCGCGCAGTGCGAGCACGTCAACCATGTGTCGACGCAGCTTCCTTACGCGATCGTGGCGGCCGCGGTGTCGTTCGTGACCTACATCATCGCGGGCTTCTCGCAGAGCGCGTTCGTGGCGCTTCCGTGCGGAATTGTCCTGATGCTCGCGGTGCTGGTAGGGATCAAGAAGCTCACGGCTGGAAACCTGACGGAGTGACCGACGGAAAGTGATGCCGGGGAGACAGATAAAATACAGAAAGCGACAAGCCAAAGAGACTGACAGACCATAAGTACAGATGAAGAATAAGAGCCGTAAGAACTGCGCGATATATGAGAAACACAAGGCAGAAATAAGGTACAGGCATAGTCAGTAAAATCATTGATTCAGAGAAAGGGGAATGGAGATTTCTATGAAAGTGTTAATCATCAACGGAAGTCCGCGCAAGGACGGCAACACGTCGGTCGCGGTGCGCGAGATGGAGAAGGTTTTCGCGGAGAACGGCGTCGAGGTTGAGACGATGCAGATTGGCAATCAGGCGATCCGCGGCTGTATCGCCTGCGGGAGCTGCGCCCGGAAAGGGAAATGTGTCTTTGACGACGCGGTGAACGAGGCGGCGCCGAAGTTTGAGGCGGCGGACGGACTTGTGGTCGCGAGCCCGGTCTACTATGCCTCCGCGAACGCGACGCTGATCGCGTTCCTGGATCGGCTGTTTTACAGCACAGGCTTTGACAAGACGATGAAGGTCGGCGCGAGCGTGGTCTGTGCGCGGCGAGGCGGCTGCTCGGCGACGTTCGACGAGCTGAACAAGTATTTCACGATCGCCAACATGCCGGTCGCTTCGAGCCAGTACTGGAACAGCATTCACGGACGCGGCAAAGGCGAGGCTGAGATGGACGAGGAGGGCAAACAGACGATGCGTGTGCTCGCGCGGAACATGACCTTCCTGATGAAGAGCATCGCACTCGGCAAGGAGCAGTTCGGACTGCCCGAGACGGAAGAGCATGCATGGACGCATTTCATCCGATAAAGAATGAATATATCTGAAGATCTTTCGAAGAAAAAGATTTACACGGATCCTCCCGAAGTACATACAGTATTTCGGGAGGCGTTTTTTACGGGCACAATCCCAGGATCCGTTCTCTGCATGCGCTGATCGGATACCAGGAGCAGTCGCCGCAGATGTAGTCCATGATCTCGGGCGTGGCCGCTTCGCGGATCTTGCGCACTACGTCCTGATAAATGTATGTTTTTTCTTCCAGGCGGAAGCATTCGGCCGTTTTCCGGTCAAACGCCTGCACTTTTTCATTTGTTTTACAACAGTCCCCGCCGAGTCGGTTGGGACATGCGGCGCACAGCTCGTCGGTGGAGAAGACGAGCGTCACCGGGGTGTGCTCTTCTGTGCGAAGCCGGTGGACGATCTCGTCCATATGCGCCTTGAATTTATCATCGTAGCCCGTCCCGGAGTAGCTCTGTGTACAGAGGAGATGGTGAGGGCGGAGCTTCAGTTCCATGCCAGACGCACCAGCCTTTCGCGGATCCGGAATCCCATGACGGAGGCCAGCACAGCCTTGATGACTGCCGTAGGAATAAACGGCAGGACGCAGGCGATGATGCCGGTCATGACGCCGGATTTTGTGATCAGGCAGAAAAACAGCACGCCGATCACGTAGTTGACCGCGGTGCCGAGCGACAGCCAGAGCACATAGATCAGGCTGGAGCTATGACAGCGTTCCGCGCCGTACCCGATCGCAAATGCCATGAGCGGGAAGGACAGCAGGAATCCGCCGGTCGGATCGACGAAATACTGAAAACCGCCGGTGAAACCGGCAAATACGGGAGCGCCGACCGCGCCGAGCAGAAGGTAGGCCAGCGCGGCGACCGTCCCTTTTTTCGCGCCAAGGATGACGGCAGCCAGCGTGATCGCGAAGGTCTGCATCGTCATCGGCACGCCCATCGGCATAGGTATGGAAATCTGCGCCATGACCGCGATGACCGCGGTACACAGGGCAATTATAGTAAGATCCTGAATCGAAAGCTTTGTTTTTTCCATTGTGAACATCTCCTGTGAAAAATCCCGGACTTGCCGATACCCGGACAAAACGCCAATCTTTATCATGCCGCCGAAGACGCTCCGGAAAATCCCAGATGAGCCGGAAGCGCCCTCAACGGCAATGCACTGCAAGTATAAAGCTTGTCCGGCTAATTGTCAACCAAAAATATAAATTAGTTGACAAATAAAATCGTCTGAATTTTTGCATGCGTCCAAAATATGGGAGACATTTTGCGAAAAGTATGATAAACTCGTGTAACGGAGGTGGTATACATGGCACTGAAGGACTACCGGTTCGACGGGAGCAGCAAACTGAATCTGAAAAAGCTGCCGACGAACAGCGGCAAGGACAAGGTGGATAAGGAAGAGATCCTGAAGAAGACGGAAAAGAACCAGCTGAAGATCCAGGAGCTTCAGGACAGATTGTACGCGGACGGCAGAGAAGGCCTGATCATTGTGCTTCAGGCGATGGACGCCGCCGGCAAGGACAGCACGGTCAAGCATGTGATGGGTGGCGTGAACCCGCAGGGCGTGGACGTGTACAGCTTCAAACAGCCGAACTCGGAGGAGCTGGCGCACGATTTCCTCTGGCGTGTGAACAAATGCCTGCCGCAGCGGGGGAAGATGGCGATCTTCAATCGCTCTTATTATGAGGATGTGCTGGTCGTCCAGGTGCATAAGCTGAACAAGACCTACCACATGGCAAAGCGCGTCACGGGGCAGAATGACAAGGAGTTCTTTAAGAAGCGTTATCAGCAGATCCGCAATTATGAGGAATATCTGTACGAAAACAGCTATCGCACGGTGAAGATCTTTCTGAACGTCTCGAAGGAGAAGCAGAAGGAGCGCTTCCTCGAGCGCATCGACACGCCGGCAAAGAACTGGAAATTCTCTCATTCCGATCTGGAGGAGCGCGCTCTCTGGGATACCTATCACAAGGTATATGAGGATGTGATCAACGCGACAGCGACGAAAGAGAATCCGTGGTATGTTCTCCCGGCCGATCAGAAATGGTACACGCGCTATCTGGTGTCAGAGGCTGTTCTGAGGGCGCTTGAGGAGATCGATCCGCAGTACCCGAAGATGCCGAAGGAAGAGCGCGCGAAGCTGAAGGACTGCAGGGCGCAGCTCATGAAGGAGAAATAAAAACTGTCTGCTTCGCAGGATCACAGGAGCCGATGAAACAACTGAAAACGGCCGGAAATAAGAAAGGATCAGGACTGGAAAAATCGACCGGGGCAGAGCATTGAAATGAAATCCGGGCAGGAGCAGAATACATTCAGGAAGAGAAGAATTGGGACGGAGGATCCCGGAACGGAGTGAAATTATGGGCAAGTATTTCGGAACGGACGGTTTTCGCGGTGAGGCGAACAAAAAACTTACGGTGGAGCACGCGTTCAAGGTGGGGCGCTATCTGGGCTGGTACTACGGGCAGGATTACAAGGCGCGCATCGTGATCGGCAAGGACACGCGGCGCTCCAGCTATATGTTTGAGTACGCGCTGGCGGCCGGACTGACGGCTTCGGGCGCGGACGCGTTTCTGCTGCATGTGACGACGACGCCGAGCGTCTCGTACGTGGTGCGGACGGAGGATTTCGACTGCGGCATCATGATCTCCGCGAGCCACAACCCTTATTATGACAACGGGCTGAAGATCATCAGCGGCAGCGGCAAGAAGATCGAGGCGGAGATCGAGGAGCGGATCGAGGCGTACATCGACGGGGAGATCGGCGAGCTTCCGCTGGCGACCGGGGAGAACATCGGCCGCACGGTGGACTACATCGCGGGCAGAAATCGCTACATCGGGCATCTGATCTCGCTGGCGACGCGCTCGTTTAAGGATACGAAGGTGGGGCTGGACTGCTCAAACGGCAGCTCCTCCTCGATCGCAAAGAGTGTGTTCGACGCGCTCGGCGCGAAGACCTATGTGATCCACAACGAGCCGGACGGCACGAACATCAACAAGGACTGCGGTTCGACGCACATCGAGGAGCTGCGCAGATTTGTGCTGGAGAAGGGGCTGGACGTCGGCTTTGCGTACGATGGCGACGCGGATCGCTGCATTGCCGTGGATGAGAACGGACGCATCATCGACGGTGATCTGATCATGTACATTTGCGGCAAATATCTGAAGGAAGAACACAAGCTGGCGAACAACACGGTCGTGACGACGGTCATGTCGAACCTCGGACTCTACAAGGCGTTCGACAAGATCGGGATCAACTATGTGAAGACGGCGGTCGGCGACAAGTATGTCTACGCGAATATGCTGGAGAACGGACACTGCCTCGGCGGCGAGCAGTCCGGGCATATCATTTTCTCTCAGTTTGCGACGACGGGCGACGGCATCCTGACCTCACTGAAGGTCATGGAGGTCATGATGGAGAAGAAGATGAGCCTCGCCTCGCTGGCATCAGAAGTGAAGATCTATCCGCAGCTTCTGAAGAATGTCCGCGTGGCTGACAAGCAGGCGGTGAAGGATAATGCGGCCGTGCAGGCGGCGGTGGACGCGGTGGCAAAGGCGCTCGGCGACGACGGGCGGATTCTTGTGCGAGAGAGCGGCACCGAGCCGGTGATCCGCGTTATGGTGGAGGCGGAGACCGACGAGCTCTGCGCGAAGTACGCAGACAGTGTGATCACCGTGATCCGGGAGCAGAGCCTGACGCAGGAGTGAAGACATGCTTCGGCATTGATGAAGATAATAAGTGCCGGATAGCGATGATGATGGCCGCTGCAGGAAAAATATGCGCGGCGGGAACAGTTCGGAGAAACGGGAAGAGTACAGAAAACGGGAGGGACGAAGCTCACATGGAGCACAAATGGAAACGGCTGATCGCGTATTACCGGCCGTACCTGAAGCTGTTTTTCAGCGATATGTTTTTTGCCATCCTGGGCGCGGGCGTGACGCTGGGGATCCCGCTGATCGTGCGCTATGTGACGACGAGCGTGATCCTGCTCCCGGGCGGCGAGGCGATGCGGATCATCCTGCGGCTGGGCGTGCTGATGGCAGGCCTGGTCGCGCTGGAGTGCTTCTGCAACTTTTATATCGCGTATTTCGGCCAT
>CANQIW010000155.1 GCA_947624055.1 uncultured Lachnospiraceae bacterium | reverse complement strand
AGTAAGCCGCCTATCTTTTTCGGGGACAAGGCGGCTCTACTTATCTCTCAAACTCAGAATTGCGACGATCAGAAGACTGACAGTCAAAATGACCATGAACTCTTCGTATGTAGTCATAAGCATTCCCCCTTTCCACAGAACACGAAACGGGAACATGTCCGCCCTACCGGCTGCTCAGTTAAACATACTATGTGTTTTATCTTATAATATATAGAACATCTCTTAAAGTCAATCATTTTATGTGATTTTTATATTTTATAGAAAGTTTAGAGACTATTATGCCATACTTATAAATACTAAACTTGGCATTAAGTTTTCCTCATTGAGACAATCAAACGAAAGGGAGGCGACGACATGCGCATACTGCTGATCGAGGACGACAAAGAACTGTGCCGCTCCCTGCGGTCCATGCTGGAACAGCAGGGCTTTGATGTGACGGTCTCGCACGACGGCGAGGAAGGCTTGTTCTATCTTCTGGAAAACGCGCACGATCTGGTGCTCTTAGACCGCATGCTGCCCGAGATGGATGGCATGGAAGTACTGCGGCTCGCCAGAAAGCAGCATGTGATCACCCCGGTCATCTTTCTGACGGCGCTCGGCAGCCTCGACGAGCGGATCGACGGGCTCGACCGCGGCGCGGACGATTACATTGTCAAGCCGTTCGCGTTTGAGGAGCTGATGGCGCGCATCCGCTGCATCTGCCGCCGCCCGCAGCGCCTGACCGAGGCGCGGGGATTTGCCTTCGGCGATCTCACCTACCATCCCGAGCAGAATCTTTTGCGCTGCCAGAACCGCAGCTGTACGCTCTCGCACCGCGAGGGCGATCTGCTCTCACTCTTCCTTCAGAACACCGGGCAGACGATTCCCCGCGCGACGATATTGATGCGTGTCTGGGGTCCCGAGGCCGACGTCGAGGAAGGCAACCTTGACAACTACATTCACTTCCTGCGCCGCCGCCTTCGCTCCGTCGGCAGCACCGTAGAACTGCAAACCGTGCGGGGTATCGGATATCTGCTGCACTCGAGTACTTAAACTTCGTGTTTAATGTGTGTTTGCCGTGGCATTGACCAATCCCTGCAAGGGCGTCCGGGCAACCATAATGCGTTAAACACGAGAAAGGAGACCCAATGTTCCGCAAACTCCACCTTCAGCTCACCGCCCTGTGCATAGCGATCACCGCGCTCGTCCTCGCGGTTCTTTCCTGTATCTGCCTGTACATCTCCGAAGCTGTCATCCGCCGACAGGAGCACTCGACTTTTCTCGCCAGTCTGGACACAATGTACCACAATCTGGAACAGCAGATTTCCCTGTCCCACACCTGGGTACGGCAGATGGAGCACAATCATCAGTTCTTCCTGCGGATCACCGACAACGGCACGCCGCTCTTCTTTCAGGAATTAGAGGAGGAAGCGGTTCCCGAAGCGCTTTGGGCCGCCGCGCAGACAAAAGCGCTCGAAGAATGCGGTCTCAATCTGCAGGATCCGGGCACGCTCAGCGTCCTGACACGCTACGAGGAATTCCCTTTGACTTATGAACGGACGCATTACAACGCCTCTGTCGGCCTGATTCCGCGCGGCAAAGGCTACATCGGCGTCACCGTTCTTCAGCCGCTCAACCGCATGGAAACACGTATTTTCCGACAGCGCCTCTCCTTCCTGCTCGCGGATCTGGCCGCCCTTACGCTGCTCGGCGTTTTCTTCTGGTATTTTACAAGGCGGATGCTCCGCCCGCTCATCGAGAACCGAAAAAAGCAGATGCAGTTCGTCGCGTCTGCCTCACATGAGCTGCGCTCGCCTCTCACGGTAATATTGAGCAATGTTGCCGCGGTCAGAAGCGGCGCGATGGATGGGGATGCCCGCTTCCTCGACGTGATCGACTCCGAAGGAAATCGGATGTCCCGCCTGATCACCGACATGCTGCAGCTCGCCGGTGCGGACAACCACAGCTGGTCCGTCAATCCCTCCGAAGTTGAGCCGGACACCCTGCTCCTGCAGGTCTGGGAACACTTCGAGCCCATGACGGTCTCCCGCGGCCTGCGCTGGGAAATCTCCCTGCCTGACGCTCCTGTACCGCGCTGCGTCTGCGACGAGGAGCGCATCCGGCAGCTCCTCTCGATCCTGATTGAAAATGCGTTCGCATACACGCCGTCCGGCGGCCTGGTTCGCCTCGCGTTATCCTTTGATCATTCCTCCGAGAGATCTGGTCAGCGAAATTTCGCGTTTTTATCTCTAAGTGACCGATCGCCGCATGCCGAACTTCCCGCCGGACAACAGGCCGCTCCCGATGAGCGCTCACGTTTCGAACAAATGATTACCGAAGCCGCAAAGCCTAAATATAAAAAGCATTCGGGCCGCCCGGCGCGCCGCGACTGCCTCTGTGTCACCGTCAGCGACAACGGCCCCGGCATTCCGGACGAACAGAAGGAAGCAGTTTTCGAGCGCTTTCACCGGCTCGACCGTTCCCGCACGGACAAATCGCACTTCGGGCTGGGCTTATGCATCGCGCAGGAAATCGCGCGCCTCCACCACGGCCGCATCATCCTCACCGACACCCCGGGCGGAGGCGCGACCTTCACTGTCATGCTCCCTATCCTCCTGCCGCAGGGCTCTCTCAGCTTTTTTGACGCCGAAAAACGCCCGTGAATTTTTCTCACAGGCGTTTCACAATTTCCATTTCCTCACGCTATCCCAGAAATCGCAGGATCCCGCTTCCTGGGCTCCGGCTTAAAGCTCTCTCTCACTTAACGATCTTCGCAGACACGACCGCGTTATCCGGCTCCGCCGAGCTCACGATAAACCCGATGTCCGTTACCGATTTCTTCGCGGATATCTTTTTGTTGTAGGCCTCCGGCCTGATCACAATGTACTTACCCTTATAAGAAAACTTACCGCTCCACTGTGTGTTCTCCTGAACCGCGTACCTGAAGTTCACCCTTATCTTCCAGCTCGAGATCTTCTTCTTACTCTTGTTTTTGACCGTCAGCTTATACTGTGTGTAATAGCGCTGTCCGTCAGACCAGGAGCCGACCTTCTGCACCGTAGCCTTCGCGTACTTTGAAGTCGCCTTCACGGATTTGGACGATTTGCCGCTTGTCTTCTTTTGGGAAGTCGATTTCTTCGCGGCCGTCGACTTTGTGTCGGAGGTCTTCCCGGAAGATGGGACTGTCGCGCTCTTCGCCAGCCTGCCGCCGTACTTTTTCACCAGCCACTGCCCGGACTTGCTCAGGTTTGACCACTTCCAGCCGGACGTTTTGCTGGTGCTGCTCTTCAGCAGCGCGCTGGACTCTGCTTTGTTTGAAAGATTCCACGCCACATAGCCGATGCCGTGCTTGTCCAGGAAGCTGATCCACCTGCTTCCCTCCGCGGTATCCAGCGAGCCGTTGCCGGACGCGTCCGAAATGCCAAACTCGCTCACCAGCAAAGGCAGGCCTGCCCTGATCGCCGTCTCCGCCTTCTGGCGGTAGGAATCCCTGTGCGTTCCCGCGTAGAAATGCAGGGAATATACGAGATTGGCGTAGGAGAGCGGGCTCTTCGCCGCCTCGTCCACATCCTGTGCCCAGGTAGGCGTACCCACGATGATGATCGCGTCCCCGTCGATTTTCCGGATCTCCCGGATCACGGCGTTCGCGTAAGTTCTGATATTGCTCCAGCTTCCTCCGTTCCCGCCGTTCGGCTCATTGCAGATCTCGTAGAGCACGTTGTTGTGATCCTTATATTTCTCCGCCATCTCCCGGAAAAAGCTGATGGCGGCTTTCTGTCCGGCCGCGCCAAACGGCTGATTGCTGTCGTTCAGGATATGCCAGTCGATGATCACATACAAACCGAGATCTGTCGCGGCCCGCACGCCCTCGTCGACCTTCGCCTTCAGAGCCGCCTTATCGCCGCCCGAGCAATACCCGCCGTACTCCGCCGTGTACATCGCGAGGCGGACCGTATTCGCGCCCCAGTTATCGCGCAGATCCTGAAACGCCGCTTCGGACACATACTGCGGAAACCATGCAAGTCCGTGCGTGCTGACGCCTTTTATCTGGAAGATATCTCCCTGCGCGTTTACGATATTCGTCCCTTTGACCGACAGCTTTCCGTTTGACGAGACCGGCGTCGCTCCGGCCGTGCAGCTCATCGCCGCGAAGCCAAACACCAGGATCAGCACCAGCGTGCCGATCCAGAGCATTCCCCTTTTCTTATTCAGATATTCCATTCCTCTTCTCCTTCCGCCGGAATGCGCAGAAGCCGCTCCCGACCCCTCACAATGTGACGGCCCGCCCGGCCGCAGTCCGAACGATAACGCTCCACAAAACAGATCACCAAAGTCCTTTCACAAGGAAAAACACGATCGGTACCGCAAGGGCAGGGAGCATATTGAGCGCCTTGCAATCCTTTATCTTAAGAATTCCAAGTCCCGAACTGAAGATCAGAACCCCTCCAACGACGCAGAGCTCCGCGATCATATCCTCCGAGAAAAACGTCCCCGACAGATTGCGCGCGATCAGCCAGATCGAACCCTGCCAGCAAAACAGGACAGGCGCCGCGAACGCCATGCCGATGCCATAGGTGGACGCCAGCACGGTCGACGTGACAAAGTCGAGCGTCGCGTTCGTGAAGAGGTAGGTGTTGTCCCCGTGCAGCGCGCTCATCACAGGGCCCAGGATCGAGAGCGTCCCGATACAGTACAGAAGGATGCCGGTCGAGAGCCCCTGCCCCAGATTGGATTTCGAGTACTTTCCGACCAGCCCCTGAAATTTCGAGTCCAGGTCGACGATCGAGCCGATCAGGCTGCCGACCGCCAGACTGACGATGAAGAGCACCGGATATTTGCTCTTCGGCATGTTGCTGACGACGGAATTGATGCCGAGCACCGTGGCCGCCAGCCCCATCGCCGTGTACAGCGCGTCCTGATATTTCTCCTTGATCCCCTTGCGCAGGACGCTCCCGAGCACGCTGCCCGTCAGGATTGTCCCTGTATTTACGATTGTTCCAAGCATATGGAATCCGTTCCTCTTTTCTGTCCAGAATATCTCACAGCGCCTCTTTCTCCTCCATCACGCTCAGATAAGCCGGACGGATGATCTTGCCCATGCCGATCTGCTCCTCAATGCGGTGCGCGCTCCAGCCGACGATACGCGCGATCGCGAAGATCGGCGTGTAGAGCTCCACCGGAATCCCGAGCATCTGATAAACAAAGCCGCTGTAGAAGTCGACGTTCGGGCTGACGCCCTTGAAGATCTTGCGCTTCTTCGCGATCAGCTTCGGCGCGATCTCCTCAATATTATTGTACAGCGCCATGTCGACCTCGCGGTGCTTCTCCGTCGCGAGCATCTCCACAAATCCCTTGAAGATGCGCTCACGCGGGTCGGACAGGGAGTACACCGCGTGCCCCATCCCGTAGATCAGACCCTTGCGGTCGAAGGCCTCGCCGTCGAGCAGCTTCGCGAGATAGGCCTCGACCTCGTCCTTGTCCTCGTAGTCGCGCACATGGCTGCGGATGTCCTCCATCATCTCCATGACCTTGATGTTCGCCCCGCCGTGCTTCGGCCCCTTCAGCGACGACATCGCCGCCGCCATCGCCGAGTACGTGTCGGAGCCGGAGGACG
>CANQIW010000154.1 GCA_947624055.1 uncultured Lachnospiraceae bacterium | reverse complement strand
TTCTGCATAACAAAACACCTCCACAATGTGAAATAAGTGAATGAGTTAATAAATAATATTCCCTCCACATTATGAGGCGTCCTCATACTGTAGCAACGGGTGCGGAAAATGTATCGCAAGCCCTGTCTCACGACGGACTTTTCGGTTCAGGGCGACTCCCCAGCCGCTGACAACTTAACGCACAAATTCCTACTTCGCTATTATTTATTTAAGGGGATTGTAACAAACCTTCCCATATATTGCAAGTAAAATATTCAAGATATGTCTGTGAAAGATATGTCTGGCAGAATCTGGGCGAATCCGAATTATATTTTTGGAAATACTATGAAAAGGAGATCAAATGATACGGATCCTGCCCGTGTGAAATATATAAAAAATTCAATGATATGGATCTGTCCGTTCGAAAGAGCAGATCCTTGAAAGGAACTTCTCATGAAATTTCCCGCAAAGCTCCCAACAGATTCAAGTTTCATCCGCTGCGGCATGTACGGCTGGTGCATCGAGGTGCTCTGGACCGGCCTGCACTCTCTCGTCAGACACGACCCGAAGCTGATGGGATCCTCATCCCTGCGGATGTTCCCGATTTACGGCATGGCCTCGGTGATCGGCCCGCTCTCAATACACCTGAAGCGCTTCAGCGCCGTCACGCGTGGCCTCGTCTACATGCTCGGCATCTACGCCGTGGAATACAGCACCGGCTCTTATCTGAAAAAACGAGGCTGCTGTCCGTGGGACTACAGTGATTCACCGTATCATGTGAACGGCGTGATCCGGCTCGACTACGCACCGCTGTGGTTTGCAACCGGATTGTTCTATGAAAAAACGATGGCCGGCTAAACTGCAGGCACATTCCCCTGAGCCAGACGGTGACCCGCATAGTCCTCAGCAACCATCCTCTCGGCCATCTGGCTGGCGTCCCGGATGATGCCTTCGTCAAAACCCATCAGAGCGAGCAGACGGATCGCGTTGCGGGTCACTGCCCTGCCTTCGCGCAGGAGATAGTCAAAACGAACTTCATCGTCCGTGACCTCCTCCTCGAAATGACAGTTCCGGTAAATAGCTTCGAGGATCCAGGTCAGCTCGATGTCGTGCGTCGCCGCCATGCACATCAGCTGCTTTCCGGCCATCCACTTCAGGATCTGTGACGAAGCGGAAACGCGTTCGACCGTGTTCGTGCCGCGCAAAACCTCGTCCACGCAGCAGAACACCGGCGGTTCCCCTCCGGCAGTGTCCAGGATCCGCTTAAGGGAACGGATCTCGACCATATAGTAGCTCTCCTCGCTCATGATGTCGTCGCGCAGTGCCATCGACGTGAAGATACGGAAAAATCTGCCCTCGTACTCCTTCGCGAACGCCGTGTGGATCGTCTGGGAAAGCAGCGCCATAAGCGCCGCAGTCTTTAAGAACGTGGACTTGCCGGACGCGTTCGAACCGGTCAGCAGAACACACTTCTCCGTGTCGATCGTGTTCGCGACCGGCTCATTGATCAGCGGATGATACATCTCCTCGGCACGGAAGCGGATTCTGCCATCTTCATGAAGCTGAGGAAGCGTATGCTCCGGATACAGCTCTCTTGTCGACGCGACCGCGATCGCGGCCTCGACCTGACCCATCTCCTCCACCAGAAATTCGAATCGGGAAAGCTTCTTCGCGATCTCCTTCACGACCGCGTGGAACTGGATCAGGTCAATATGAAACAGATTGTTCAGATAGACGAACAGGAAATTTTCGAGACCCGTGCCCTCACCCGCAAGCAGCATCCACATATTTCGGCGCAGCCTGCCGAACTCACCGACATAGGCTTTGAGTTCCTCCCTTTGAAGCCCGGGCACGTCATATTTTACGATTCCCTCCGCCGCACGCAGGATCTTCTCCAGCGCGATGCAGGACGTGATGTACGGGGCGACCGGACGCTTATATTTTTCATAGGTCCAGATACTGAGAATCAGCGCGGTAATCAGCAGAAGAATGCCGGGCTGCGGCGCCGCAAAGAGCACTCCGACCGACGCGAGAAGAAACGCGATCATCGCGTAGTGGATCAGCGGACTCCCGAGCTGCACCGAGGCCAGATTGTAAATATAATCAAAGATCGAGCTTTTCCCGCTCCTGCCGAGCTTCGAGAAGAAATACTCCATCTCCTCGCGCTCCGCTGTGTGTGTCTGAAACCAGGAGACAAGCCGCTCAAATTTTTCCAGCGGCTCTTTCTTCATCTGCGGGGTGCGCAGCAGATAATACAGGTAACTCTCACCCAGAAACGAGCGCGTATGATTCAGACACAGGAATACACGATCCATGTCCAGATCGTTCCATGTGATATCGTCAATCTGGAAGTCCTCCGTCTTCCGGTTGGCATAATAGCGGCTGATATTCTCAAACTCCGCCAGTCCGTACTCCTGATCCGGAGCCTGCCCCCACTCCCTGCGTATCTTCCGCATCATGTTCCTGTGGTTTTTCCATCTATAGAAAAAATACAGCGCGAGATACGCCAAAAGAGTGAAAAGAATCACGCCGGCCGCGTTTAAAAGCATATGAATATCATAATTCGCGTAATCACCCATCTGCATCATCCTCTTTCTCCTTTAATATCAATGATCAGTTCAGCTTCATCCTCTTTTCATACCCTCTGTACACTGCGAACGACAGCGCCACGGTCAGAACGTCCGCCGCCGCCTGCGACCAGACGATCCCGTTGATGCCGATCAGCCGGTTCAATATGAAGAGCATCGGAATGTTGAGCACCGCCCAGCGCATGACGCCGAGAAAGAGCGCGTAACCGCCCTTGCCGAAGCCGTTGAACAGGTACACATGGAAGAAGCTCAGGAACATCAGCGGCGTCGCGAGGATGCGGATGCGCAGGAACACGGTGCCGAGCGCTACGGTCTGCGCGTCGCCGATAAAAATATGCATGATCGGTCCCGCGAAGATCTCGTACAGCGCGACGCTCACCGCCGCGCAGACCAGACCGAGCTTCATAGAATAGCGCTTTGTCTCATTCATACGTTTGTAATTCTTCGCTGAATAGTTGTAGGCGATGATCGGCATCATGCCCTGACAGATTCCGATGCCGACATTCAGCGGCAGCCGCTCCACCTTCAGCACGATGCCGACGGCCGCGAGCGCGATGTCGTTGTAGCCGGACATCAGCCGGTCGATCACGATATAATCCAGATCAAACAGCAGCGTCGCGATCGCCGAGGGCAGACCGACGCCGAAAACCTCCGCTATACTTCGCCGCGTCGGCAGCACAAGCGGAACGTTCAGCCGCAGCACCGTATCCCTGCGCATCCTGAACAGCACGACGATAAAATAAGCGCAGGCGATACAATTGGACAGAAAAGTCGCCGCGCCCGCGCCGACGATCTCCATACCGTCGGGCAGCAGCACAAACATAAACAGCGGATCCAGCGCGATGTTGATCAGTCCGCCCATCGTGATACCGAAGCCCGCCTTCTTCGACTCCCCGACGCTGCGGATCAGCATGGAAAGTGTGTTCGACAGCACCGTCGGCACGGCTCCGCAGACAATCACGAAGAACGCGTAGCTGCTCGCGTAGCGGTAGGTGTCCTCCCCCGCCCCGATCTGGATCATCAGCGGGCGCATAAAGGTCAGCACGCTCAGGGAAAACAGCGCGGAGAGCGCCACGCTCAGATAGACGCAGAAGCTGTATACCTTTCCCGCCTCCTCCGGCTGTTTTCTTCCCAGAAGCCGCGAGATCAGCGCGCCTCCTCCCGAGCCCGCAAGCCCGGCCAGCGACGCCGTGATATTGAAGATCGGCAGGATCAGCGACGCGCCCGCCACCATGTACGGATCGTTTGTGCGCCCGACATAGAACGTGTCCGCCATGTTGTAGATCAGCACAATGAGCTGGCTGATGATCGTCGGAACCGCCATCGTCCGCACCGCCCGTGCGACCGGCATCCGCTCAAAAATCTCTGTGTTGCTGCTATTGTTTTTACCCATCTTATGCTTTCTCTTTCATTTTCTCATTTCCGTGAAAAGCCGGAAATCCTGTTCAGATTTCCGGTCATTTTGGATAATTATGAATTATAGCATAAGGGAACAAAAAAGTATAGCTTATAAATCGCATCAGGGTTTTCTGCTTTTCAGGCACAGAGCGGTCAATTACAGTTTTCGCGGATCACGACCGAAAATCCGGCTTTCTCCAGATCTGCCTCCGCCTTCTGTTCGTTTCTCTTACCCTGTATCTCCAGCTCGACGCGCCGGATCTCACATGGCAGTCCCAGCTGTGCAAGCCAGCGCTTCATCTGATCCGCATCCATATAGAGGCCGTCTTCCTCGGCGATTCCCAGAAGTTCCGCATCCTGAAACCTGTTTTTCCCGCCTTCGTCCGTGGAAACGCCTCCTCCTGCAAGCCTCTTCGCCGCGTCCGCAGCGTCCTGTACGGACAGGCGGACAGCAAGGGAAGCAATCTGCTCTTTCAGAATATTCGCCTGACGCCCGGAGATTCGGTTGCCGTATTCGTCCGATAAGCTTTCAAAGAAATGGTTCCCGGCAATCAGCAATGGTCTGGTTCCCGTTCGCTTCTCCCCCGCGCTTTTGACGATCGTCAGAGGACATCTGTCCATTTCAATGCCGCAAAGCTCTGCAGTCGTGTGATATTTGTCAATATCAATCTCCACTTCCGTGCAGCAGAGCGCCCGGCGCCTGCGCAGCCCGGGCAGACGATCCATCTGCTCCAGGATCGCTTCGGAGAATTCCACGGATTGCCCTGACGATCCATAAGAACCGAGCGATACGGGCGCTCCCGGTCTTTCGGACAGCGCGGAAACGGAAAGCTGAAAGAGCGCCTGCTCCCGCGCTTCTGCCTGCCATAACCGCAGGGACAGCCAGCCTGCAAGCAGAAAAAGCCCGACAAGTATCGGCCTGATAACATTCAGATAGCTTCCTTTTCGTGACATATTTCTCCGTGCCCTTCAGTTTCTCCCGGTTTCCCTCTGTGCCGCGAGCAGATCCGCAAGCGCGTTTTTGCTTCTGCGCAGCTGCCAGCCCATGAAGGCAAGGAGCAGCGCAAAGACAACACCGCCCAGCGTCAGAACAGCTGCCTGCCACTGGTTCGTCTGTTCCTCCGGCTTTTCAGCGGAGAGCTTCACGACCTGCGGTTCCAGAATTTCTGTGGCGAACTCCTGTGTCTGCCTGTAGACTTCTCCGTATGCGTCCTCGTAGGTCAGCGTCAGAATTCCCGTAGTCTTCCCGTATTTTTCGTCGGCGTCCTCCATATCTCCCGCTCCTGCGCCATCCGGGGCTGCTGACCCCATGCTCCCTGCTTCCGCGCTATCCGAATCTGCTGCCCCTGTGTTTCCCGCTTCCGCATCGCCCGAATCTCCTGGCCCTGTATCGCTCAGTGACTTCATCCGCTTGTTGCCGACATAGATCCGCAGCTCGCCCTCATAGGAAGTACCAGCCTCGAGATTCCCGGCAAAGACGTTTCCGGTCGAAAACAATCCCTGTCCCGCGAAATCGATTTTTACATTATAGACAGCCGCTTTCCCCGCATTGTGCACCGCGAAGCTTTCGTCAACCGTATCCGTCGAGTACAGCTGCGGTGCCAGTCGGAAGCCCTCGAGCACCAGCTGCGACGGCTGGTAGATCTCCAGCTCCACC
>CANQIW010000153.1 GCA_947624055.1 uncultured Lachnospiraceae bacterium | reverse complement strand
CGAACGGCGCCGGATCGAAACCGCGCGTCAGCTTTGTCTCCTCCTCTTCCAGTGTAAACCAGACCTTCTCATACGCCGCGTCCTCATCCGGCACGAAGGTCGTCATCCTGCGCCGTTCCTCCCGAAGCCGCGCAATGTCAAATTCCGTGCAGGTCACGCCGCAGGCAAAGCGGGACGACTGCGCCAGAATGTGCCCATTCTCCGCCAGCAGATTGTGGCCGCCGAAGACGAGATCCTGCGTCGACTCGCCCTCCCCTGCGCTCGCGTAGATATAGCCGCACAGGAGGCGCGCCGACTGCCCGGCGATCAGCGCCTCGCGGTAGGAATCCTTCCCTACCACCTCGTCGCTCGCCGACAGGTTTACGATCACATTCGCCCCGGCCAGCGCGTGCGCCGTGCTCGGTGGGTTCGGCGCCCAGAGATCCTCGCAGATCTCCGCCGCCACGCAAAGCCCTCCCGGAGCATTCGCGCAGAACAGAAGCTCCGTCCCGAACGGCACTTCCTCCTCTTCCCCCTCGAAGCTGATCCAGTCCACATCCGGACTGCCCGGCGTGAAATAGCGCGCCTCGTAGAATTCGTTGTAATTCGGCAGAAAGCGTTTCGGCACAAGTCCGAGCAGATGTCCGCTGCTGATGGCCGCAGCCACGTTGTAGAGCTTCCCGTCCTTCTCCCACGGAAGTCCGACAAAGACCAGACCTTCCTGCCCAGCCGTGTGCTCGATCACGTGGGACAGCCCTTCCCGCGCCGCGTCGAGCAGCTTCTCCTGCCAGAACAAATCTCCGCAGGTATATCCCGTCAGGCATAACTCAGGGAACACGATGATCTTCGCCTCCTGCGCGTATGCCTCGTCGAGCGAACGGCAAATACTCTCCGTATTATAAATGCAGTCCGCCACTTTGATCTCCGGCGTCACCGCCGCAGCTTTGATAAATCCGTTTTTCATATGTCCTCTTCCAAATCCTTTCTGAATTCGTGTTTAGTGTGTGTTTGCCGTGGCATTGACCAATCCCTGCAAGGGCGTCCGGGTAATCACAATGCATTAAACACGAAATCACTGCTTTAAACTCCGCCGCAGCAGCTCCCACAGCTCGTCCGGCGTCAGCCGATATTTCTTATTGCAGAAGTGACAGTCCACCTCGATTGGCTCCCCGTCGTCGATCATCTCCTGCAGGTTCTTGCGCCCGATGCTGAGCAGCGCGCGCTCGATGCGCTCACGCGAACAGTCGCAGCGATACTGCGCCGGGATCGTGTCGTTGATCTCCAGCCCAAATTCGCCCAGCAGCTCCTTCAGAATCTGCTCCGGCGTCATGCCCCGATCCAGCAGCGTCGTCACGGATGTCACCTCCGAGAGCTTCTGCTCCAGCCGCGCGACGACATCTTCCGGCGCGAACGGCATGAGCTGAAGGATAAATCCGCCAGCCTGGCGCACCGTGTTGCCCTTATCCAACAGCACCCCGAGCCCGACCGACGACGGCACCTGCTCCGACACCGCAAAATAGTATGTCAAGTCGTCCCCGATCTCCCCGGTCTGCAGCTCGCACTGCCCGTTGTACGGCTCCTTCATGCCAAGATCCTTGATCACATTCAGGATACCTTTTCCGACCGCTCCGCCAACGTCGAGCTTGCCCTTGTCATTCGCGTGCAGGAGCACCTCCGGGTTCTGCACATAGCCTTTTACATTTGCCGCCGAATCCGCCGTGACCGTGATCCCGCCGATCGGTCCGTCTCCCTTGATCTGCAACGTGAGCAGGTCCTTCTCGCCTTTCATCATCGCGCCCATCATCGCGCCCGCCGTTAAAAGCCGCCCCAGCGCCGCTGTCGCCACCGGGCTCGTGTTGTGAAATCCCCGCGCCGTCTCCACAGTCTCTCTCGTCGTCGCCGCGAACGCACGGATCTGGTTGTCCGCCGCCGTCGCCCTCACAATGTAATCCATGACTTGTCCATTCCTTTCTCTCAAACTTCCTTCAACTGCCATTTCGTCCCGCGGTAGCGCCAGACGAAAAACACGACGCGCACCGCCCAGTCGATCGTCATCGCGACCCAGACACCGAGCACGCCCATCCCTGCATACTGCCCGAGCACATAGCTGAAGCCGACGCGGAAGATCCACATGGAAATGATCGACACCCACATGCAGAAACCGACGTCATTTGCCGCGCGCAGCACATTCGGCAGGGTAAAGGAAGCCGGCCAGATCAGCGTGGACATCACCACATGGTACAGAATGATCCGCCG
Organism: uncultured Lachnospiraceae bacterium; assembly: GCA_947624055.1. Classification (GTDB taxonomy): domain Bacteria; phylum Bacillota; class Clostridia; order Lachnospirales; family Lachnospiraceae; genus Choladousia. The sequence goes on along the minus strand of CANQIW010000153.1, from coordinate 3,411 downwards.
CGCCATCGCCCCGGTCTCTGGCGACAGGTTGTAGACCCGGATCGCCGTCGGCATCATCACAAGAATCAGGAGATTCATCACGACCATCGAGACGTAGGAATACAAGAGCAGCTTGCGCGTGTAATACCGCGCCTGCTCGTAATCGCCCGCGCCGACGCACTGAGCCGCCACCGAGGACAGCGCGTACCCCATCGACATGCCGCCGAGCACCGCGAAATTGCAGACACTGTTGCTGACCGCGTTCGCCGCGATCGAAACTGTGCCGAAGCCGGAGACAACGCTCAGCACAAGAATCTTGCCGAGCTGGAACATGCTGTTCTCCAGCCCATACGGAACCCCGATATGAAGAATTTTCCGGAGCATATGCGTGTTCAGCCGCAAACCGGACAGCGTCCGCACATGCAGCGTCCTTTTTTTGTCACGGATCAGACACAGCATCCAGACGCCCGCGAAAGCGCGGGATATAAGCGTCGGAATCGCCGCGCCCTCCACGCCGAATCCGAGTCCGTACAGGAGGATTCCGTTTCCGACGATATTCATCCCGTTCATGACAAGGGACAAAAGCATCGGCGTGCGCGAATCGCCGGTCGCCCGGAACGCCGCCGCGCCGCAGTTGTAGACAGCCAGGAACGGAATCGACGCCGTCACGATCATCAGATAAGTATTGCAGTTCGCCATGACGTCCGCTTCGATCTTTCCGAACACCACATGCAGGATAAACCATTTCCCCGCATACACGATCACCATGATAAATACGGAAAACACCGTCGAGAACAAAAGCGTCTGCTCCAGCGCCTCGCACCCGGCGTCCTCGTGTCTTCTGCCGAGCGCCTGCCCCGCCACGATCGCGCCTCCCGTCGCCAGCGCCGTGAAAATATTGATCAGCAGGATCATGATCGTATCGATCAGGGAAACCGCGGAGACCGCCGCCTCTCCCACCGACGCCACCATGACTGAGTCTGCAAGCCCGACAAAGATCGCAAGGAACTGTTCGATGATCAGCGGGACGATCAATCCCCGCAGATCCCTGCCGCTGAACAACAGCTTCTTCTCAGAGCTGATTCCTTTTTTCAAAATACACGCCTTCCTCCCATAATTTTCCGGTTCCAACCATTTAAGCAAAAACAGTATATCAAAAATTTTTTTCAGCGTATCGATCCTAAAATTCCGCACGGGATCCTGGATTCTAATTTTGATTTTTTCATTTGAATTAGAAACACGGAATCGTTTTCACGGTACATTTATCATATGATTCGGCAGAACGGATTGCCCAAACAGAGAATCCGGCAAGAACCTACAAGATGATCAGCCGCCCCAGCACAACGCCCGCCGCGATGCTGACCAGCGCAAGCACAGCCGTCAGCGCCAGATTTTCTTTCAGGTTCCGGTTCTCGCGGTAGAGCACCAGAAGGCCTGTCCCCGTGCCGCACAGCAATCCCGCGAAGAGCCCGACTCCGCTCAGCACACCCTCCAGAAACAGCTCCGTCACCAGCACGGAGGCCGCGCAGTTCGGTATCACGCCGATGATTGCCGCCGCGATCGCCTCAAGTCCCGAATTCTTCACGATATTCCCTGCAAGGCCGGACGCCGCGAAACGACTCATCCCGAAGCCCAGCACGAGCGAAATCAGAAACAGAAACAGCGCCGTTTTCAGGGTATGATTCAGCGCCGAATACCAGATCCCGTGGTGTTCGCATCCGCAGTGCCCGTGCTCGCACATATCCATATGCTCCGGGATCGGGCCCCTTCGTCCCAGCATCGTTTCCAGAGTAAAATCAACTAACATACCCGCGACAGTCGCCACGACCGCTTTCACCGCCAGAATTTTTGCGATCGTCACTCCGTTCGTTCCCTGCGCGAGCATGACAGGCAGCATTTCGTCCGATGTCGCCAGAAACACAGAGAGAAGCGTACCCGGCGATACCACTCCGCCCGCAAAAAGTCCCGCGGCTGCCGCGGCAAACCCGCACTGCGGGATCGTTCCGATCAAACTTCCCAAAAGCGGCCCTACCTTCCCGGCACGGTATATCATTTCCTTTGTCTTTGCGCTCATCCTGTGCTCTGTGTACTCCACTGCGAGGTAAGACAGATACAGAAACGGCAGCAGTTTCAGACAGTCAATCACACTGTCCCACAAAATCTCCCGCATGAGATCACCTTTCCAGCTTCATTTTCAGGCCTGATTTTTGATTACCCGTCAGTTTCTAAACCATACCACACCCTGTCATTTTTGTCCATCGGTATTCTTGAAAATGTATCCCTCCGGGATGCATGCTTGTTCACGCTGCAGCAAATTATTATAATCACGTGAATTCATTTACTCCAGCCAGCTTTCCCCGTCGGAGTAGTTGATTCCAATCCCCGGCTGCACGTTGTACACAAAAATATTGAAGCAGATTTCCCGGCTTTCGATCGATTCAGCCTCCATGTGGACGCCGCGGGCTACAAGATCACTGCCGCGGAAAATTGGCGTCACGCGATAGAGTACCCTGCCGCCCGTATCCCAGATATACCGGAGGATCTTCTCCTCCCAGGGCAGCATGCCCTCTATATTCATGTACTGCGTCCCCGTAATCAGGTTCTTCTCGTTCGCGTTCTCCCCGGTCATCGCGTAAGCGATCAGATGGCAGCGGTTGTACAGATATCCGTTTTCTATACAATCATACTCGACCGTGTGCCAGCCGCTCGGGTACACCGTATTGATCTCACCGCGCTCCTCCTGCGGCATCAGCTCCGAGCCGAGCATGGCCTGCGCAGCCCCGCATCGTCCGAGAAAATCCAGCTCGCTGTAATATTCGTAAACGCCGGAAGCGCGCTCCTCGTCTGTGAAGCCAGGCACATTGTTGTCAACAACCACATACGGCTCGCCGGAATACTCCGGAATCGCATCGAGCGGGAACGACGGCGCCTGCCCGCCTGTGAGCTCACGGATCTCATTCTCGGCCCGCCAGACCAGATCCCGCACCTTCGCCGGGATAGTTTTCACCGTCTCCCCGACCTGCTCAAGCAGCTCAAATGTTCGATTCAGATTCCGGTTCTGGTAATAATCGATCCCGCCGCACACAAAAAGCAGAAAGCACAGAACCACAGCGACCCTGAAAAGGGCCGCCGTGAATTTTCCATGCCTTCTGTTTGTTCTTTTCCTGTATTTTCGATATGTCTTATCCTGCCTGTATCTGCGCACGTTCCATCCTTCCACAGTTCTCTCCTGATCCTGCTTATGTATTCGCAGAATCGACCGCAAGGCATTCCAGTCATTACAACTATCTCGCCGTCTGTCTCCGTTCAATCTCCTCCCGCACAAAAGCAGACAGACCATATCACGCAATCAGATCCTCTTCAGCTCGTACTGCCTCGTCCCGAGCCCGATCTTCTCCGCCTGCTCCAGCGTCGCCTTCCACTCGATGTTCG
>CANQIW010000152.1 GCA_947624055.1 uncultured Lachnospiraceae bacterium | reverse complement strand
CGGAGCGCAGCGGAGTATATAGGCAAGGGAAAACTAGTGGCGGACCGGTACCATCTGATGAAATATATCAACCGGGTAGCGAGGTATACGGGGGAGAACGAAAAAGCGACAAAGGGACGGTTTTATAAATATATCTATAAAAATAAGCTTCTGGCAGCGAAGAAGCTCCTGACGCGGATCCGGAACCATTGTGAAGGGAGCATGCGGGCGACGGAGGAGTGCAGGAGCTATCTGGAGGGGAACTGGGAGGCGATCCAGCGGGCGTTCCATGACCGGCATGTACTGGGGTGCAGTGCGGAGGGGCATGTAAGCAGCGTATACTCGGAACGGATGAGTTCGCGGCCGATGGGGTGGAGCGAAACAGGAGCAGACCGGATGTGCCGGCTGCGGTGTTTTGTGCGGAACTATGGGCGGGAGAAAGTGACGGAGCTTGTGAAGTACCGCAGGGAGAAAGCCCTGGCGAAGGAGGCTGGGAGGGAGCTGGCGACAGGGACCGAAGGGCTGATCGAAGAGGTACCCAGGAGGAAATATACGAAGGAGCAGAAAGAGCTGTACAGTTACGCGGAGCGGCTGCGCGCAACGATATCAGAAAGGGCGACCGTACGGAAGATCCTGGCGATCCGGGAACAGATCGGAAATATATAGCTTGCAAAAAGGAAAAACGGATTGTATGATAGGTGGGACAGATCAGAGATCAAATATCTTGAGGCCAGTCTTTTTTATCCCAACTGACAATTCGTTTACTCCATCAATTAATCTCATAAAAATAGACATGGTCTATGCCGTTTGGTAGAATTAAGTTACCACACAAAATTTTACTAAAGGAGGCAGAAACCACATCCGATAACATTATACAACTGAACGAGGATTTAATAAAGCATGATTTAAAAGATCTTGTCCGCAGCAGCGTCGAAGAAACCCTTAATGCACTCCTCGATAAAGAGGCGGATGAACTTGTCAACGCACAAAAGTATGAGCGCTCCCCGGAGCGCCAGGGTTACCGCTCTGGCCACTACAAGCGAAATTTCCAGACCACAGCCGGAGAAGTGCAGCCCAATGTCCCCAAGCTGAAGGGAGTCCCTTTTGAAACAGCCATCATTGAACGGTACCGCCGCAGGGAATCCTCCGTGGAAGAAGCACTGATCGAGATGTATCTGGCCGGTGTCTCCGTCCGCCGTGTAGAAGATATCACGGAAGCCTTGTGGGGGACGAAGGTATCTCCGGGAACGATCAGCAACCTGAATAAAAAAGCCTATGAACACATCGAGACCTGGCGCTCCCGCCCGCTTGCCGGGGATTATCCGTATGTTTATGTAGACGGTGTATACCTGAAGCGGAGCTGGGGCGGGGAGGTGCAGAATGTATCTATCCTTGTGGCGATCGGCGTCAACCGCGACGGATTCCGGGAGATCATCGGAGCGGCAGAAGGCATGAAAGAAGACCGTGAAAGCTGGAGATCTTTCTTCGTATGGCTGAAGGAACGGGCTTACCGGCGTCCGTCTGATTATCGGGGATAAGAACCTTGGGATGCTGGAAACAATCCCGGAGGTATTCCCAGAGGCAGTGTACCAGAGATGCACGGTACATTTTTACCGGAACATCTTTTCCGTGACACCCCGGAATAAGATAAAGACGGTGGCCATGATGCTGAGAGCGATCCATGCACAGGAAAACAAGGAAACGGCGAGGGAAAAGGCCCGTCAGGTGGCCGCCAAGCTGCAGGAGATGAAGCTGGGATCGGCATCCAGGAAGCTGCAGGATGGAATTGAAGAAACGCTGACCTACATGAACTTCCCGGTCCAGTATTGGAGCAGGATCCGAACAAACAATACGATCGAGCGGGTGAACCGTGAGATCAAGAGACGGACGAGGGCGATTGGAGCATTTCCCGATGGGCAGAGTGCCCTGATGCTGGTCTGTGCAAGGCTGCGCCATGTGGCGGGGACCCAGTGGGGTACCCGGAAGTATCTGAACATGGACCACCTGTTCAGACTGGAAGAGGGAGCCCTATCAGATATCCTGGTCGGCTAACCTTCGACAGCCAGACGGCTGGAATTTATTTTGCGAAAAACTATTGACACAATCTGCGAAAACTATTGACACAATCTTTCTAGAAATAAAATAAGACCATCCCGAAAGCAAGGAATGGCCGGTAAAACTGGGCATGAAAAAACCGCTTGCATGATACAAACGGTTCCTCATAAAGAGTATTACCTAGTTATTTCAATACTTATTGCTACTTCTTCGCCAAAACTATACATAATCATGACATTTATAGCATTTTTATAGAGTATATTGCAAACTATCCACAATTCAAACTCTCTATAACCATTACCTCAACCTTTTTTTAATTTCTGTATAACTTGTACAAGTCGTTCCATGCTCCAAACAAAAAATTCAGTTGCTATAATCATAGCAAAAATTTCCACTCGAAGAAGCAACAATTGCAACCCCTCATCAATTTTAAAAAGTAACAATATAAGTGCAATAATAATAACTATCACACTAGACAGCATACCAATGACGGAACTCCATTGAAGATTATCCAAATAGTAATTATCCCACAACCTTTTTATTCGATCATTTCCTATTGCAGATATTAGTATACCTATTCCCGTAAATAAAAAGCCTGCCATCGTCACAGCAAACGTAATAATATTGCACTGGAAATTTGTCCCTTCACTTATTATTTTTTCAAAATCTACATAATTCAATATAAGAAAGAGTGATATTAATGAAAATGCAACTATCACTATAATCATTACTTTCCTGTTTCGTTTCTTTATCAAACATATCACTCCCTCCGTTTCATAGTTTAATGCATGACATTATGTCTTCTTTATTTTCCTCATATTTACTTTTTAATATTTCCATTAATTCTTCTTGTGATACATTCTTACTATCATTTTTCTTAATATCTACTGTCAAAGTAAACGCTGTTTCATTAATGTCAAACACTTGCAATGCCTCTCCACTATTATTTTTAGCTTTAATTAGCATTTTTACTAATTTATGATTTGATTTTTTTGCTTTCTCTTTAACTTCATTAATCAAGCCAGTAATAATCCCTTGCTTATTAAAAAGAGTTTTCCTATTTTCAGCTACAATCTTATACGTCACAGTGGTAGTTTTAACATTTTCACATTCATCAAAGGTTTTCTCACTAACTCCTAGATCATTACTAAGTACTTCATCCAATGGAACTGCTACAGTACATTCAATACTATGAACAATACCTTTTTTGGCTATCCTTTCTATAACATCTTTAGTGTATATTGTCGCCAAATCAACACAAGGATTTTTCCCATCTTTATCATATTGTAAAAACAACTCTCTAATTAATCTTACTCTTGGTGCTCCACTCATACTTATATGACAAACAATCCCTGTTAATAGATTCACTAAGCATAGTGTAAAAACTTCTACTTCTTGATTAGGCTTAATTTGTAACTCACCTGTCTTTAATGACCTTTTATCCCGAACCTCTAATGTATTAGCAGGATGTCTTCTACCAATTTTTATAAATACAAAGTCTCTTTCTTTTTTTAATATCTGAACAGTATATTCATTATCGTTATTTTTTATAGTTATGGCCTTTCCTTCCCCATCAACATCTTTTAATTTGTTGCTATAAATATAATCATAAGCCTCTGTAAGAGGAATCGCCTTACTGTCTGATTGTCTTGTAAGCTCCAAATAATAGAATGATATCGTTCGTCCCATTGCACTTTTCTCCTGATTATTTATGTATTTTATATTTTATCATATTTTCTTTTTAACTCAAACATTTTTTATAACACAGTCATGTCATATATTAAATGCAAAATATAGCAAAATCATTATCTATTTAAAGCTCAAACGATTCTACATGTGTAGCATATAAAATTTATTCTATTTTAGAATTACCCTTTACGAATCAGGGTCACTAAACCCACTCAGTCCACCCTGTATTACCCTGTCCATACAGTCCATCTAATCCACAATATCTGGTATAAACATCACGAAATAACACGAAATAGCACGTCCAAAAGCCGCCGCCCCTAGTACGACACAAAATACTCCACCGCGTTCTCCGGGAAGAACTCCTTGAACTCCCCGTACAGCTGCGCCGCGAGCGTCTTATTTACGCGAAGGCAAAGTGAGGGAAGCCATATTTATATGAGCTGACCGAACGCGCCCGCGATAACGAGTGAAACACGCACAGCGTGTTTCGCTCGTGTGCGCAAATACCAAAGTCGGCTTGTTCAGCGCCTGGATCACGTTCGCCATCGTGAACGTCTTGCCGGAGCCCGTCACGCCCTGCAAAGTCTGGCACTGGTTGCCTTCTTTGAAGCCTTTCACCAGCTTTTCGATGGCCTGCGGCTGGTCGCCGGTGGGCTGGTATTCGCTGTGTAATTTAAATTCCATAGTAATTTCCTCTTAAGAAACGTTCTGTGCTTGGCATACATTTTGATAAATCTACTTTATCGATTTCCATATTGGATCCATGAAAAAGTTTCACTAAGCTACACCTCCGTTTTTTCTGCATATTGCAGACAGATCATCCAAGACATCTTCAAATGAGAGAGTATGTTCCACATCATAGAATTCTTTTAGAAACTCAATTCCTTTATAATGGTTCAAATAAACGTATGCATCTCTCATATGCATCTCATACCGGTTTGCAAATTCACTGATACAAACAACAATGTAATCTAACAGGTTTCTATCTGCTCTCGTCATGTTGCCTTCTCCTTTTCGGCACCTTAGAACTAACTTTAAATATAGCTAAAAATTAATAAATCTTCACTACACTTTTCAATTTTTATCAGCATCTCACAAATTTCCGTTACTCTTCTCTTTAGTTTTTCTATTTGCAGACTGCTTAGAGTGCTTCAACGAATTTAATTAAAATCGTTTTTATAACATCTTCTTATCTTTCTTACTTCTCTTGTTTATTAACTTTTGATTTTCTCTAGCATATCGTTTCATTCTATGAGTACGAGTCATCCAACTCGCTCAACTCATGCAATATTAATAAACCCAAAATAATGTATACAACGCTCTCGATTTCTAACTCGCTTAAATTTACTTTAGATATTGAGATATTCTTGCGGCAATTTTGCATCTGATTATTTTTCCATATAATTCTCGGTTACTGTTTCTTTGAAATTTTCCATTTCTTCATTATTTGCGAAACATAATACTGACGTGTATGCTTTTTGCCATCGGTTTCATCTGCAAATATCAATTTCGTTTTTTTCTTCCTTTTTCTATAGATACGATATGGCAGTCAAATATCCCTAATATAGCTGGTAATGAAAATACTTCTCCAAACAAATCAAATCCCAAATCTGCTATATTTTTCTCCATTCCATATATTTCCTAAAATGCAAAATAATCGGGTACTAGCCTATTATAATTGTTGCTTAAGAAAATATTTTCTGCTTCTGTTTTTCCCTGATTCAGACAAAATCTCTCTTTCCACCATCTTCTTCAGCACTTTCCTCACTCCTGCTGCTGACAAGCCCGTCACTTCTCTCGCCCCGGAATTCGATATCTCTTTTTTCTCTTTCAAGTATTCTATTATTTTTTCCTCATGCTCGGTAAATGTTTCATCAACACTTATCGCTACTTTATCGCTACTTATCGCTACTCTTTTTTGTAGCGATAAAGTCAATATTGTCCGATCC
>CANQIW010000151.1 GCA_947624055.1 uncultured Lachnospiraceae bacterium | reverse complement strand
GACGAGCACGGATGCGAATGGTGTAACCGTGGATAAGACGGAATACACGGTAACGGTTGTCATGACGGATGACAATGAAGGTAGCCTGAATCCGACAGTCACATACAAGAAGGACGGGGAAACTGTCGGCGGGGCGGTGTTCACGAACACGTATGAAGCGACAGGCTCCGCGACGGTGAGCGCGACGAAGGAGATAACGGGTCGTGCGACAGGGCTGGGCGACAAGGAGTTCAGCTTCAGCCTGACTCCGGTGGGCGCATTGGATACGAAGGGGACAGCGATCACAGACCCGAACGCGGCGCAGACGGCCCAGAACACGACAAGCGGCGCAGTGGATTTTGCAGCCCTTAATTACACGCAGGACGGAACATACACATACACGCTGAAAGAGACGAGCACGGATGCGAATGGTGTAACCGTGGATAAGACGGAATACACGGTAACGGTTGTCATGACGGATGACAATGCAGGTCACCTGAATCCGACGGTCACGTACAAGAAGGGCGGGGAAACTGTCGGCGGGGCGGTGTTCACGAACACTTATAAGGCGGCAGAGGGCTCAGCAACGGTGAACGCGATAAAGATGCTGACGGGTCGTCCGAACGGACTGCAGGCGAATGAGTTCGAGTTCAGCTTGACGCCGAAGAGTGCGGTCGACACAGCAGGCAAGGCGATTACAGATCCGAACGCGAAGCAGACGGGTGTGAAGAATGACGCTGCCGGAGAGATCACGTTTGCGGCATTGAAGTATACACAGGCTGGAACCTACACCTATGAGTTGCAAGAAACAAGCGAGGATGGAAACGGCGTGACCGTGGATAGAACGGCTTACACGGTGACGGTGACTGTGACGGACGATAGCAAGGGTCAGCTGCAGACCAGCGTGACATACGATGATGGCAAAGGAAACACTAACACAACCGGAGCCACGTTTGAGAACACCTACAAGGCGGCGGAAGGCAAGGCGACGGTAAAGGCGACGAAGACGTTGACGGGTCGTCCGAACGGACTGCAGGCGAATGAGTTCGAGTTCAGCCTGACGCCGATGAGCGCGGTCGGCGGAGCAGACGGAAAGACAGAGATCAAGGATCCGAACGCGGCGCAGACGGGTGTGAAGAACGCGGCGAACGGTGCGGTGAATTTCAAGGAGCTGACCTACACGGAGACCGGAACCTACACCTATGAGCTGAAAGAGACGAGCGCGGGTGGGAACGGCGTGACCGTGGATGGAACGGTTTACACGGTAACGGTGACCGTGACGGATAATAATGCAGGCCAGCTGGAGACGAAAGTTGCGTACAGTAAGGGCACGGAGGACGTAGAGGAGAAGGACGTAGTCTTTGCGAACACGTACAAGGCGGCGGAGGGCAAGGCGACGGTAAAGGCAAAGAAGACGCTGACCGGCCGTGCGAACGGACTGCAGGATCGGGAGTTCAGTTTCAGCCTGACGCCGGTGAGCGCGGCAGGTGCGGACGGGGAGACAGCGATTACGGATCCGAACATGGATGCAGCGACGAACCCGGAGAAAATGCTGACGGCTTCGAATGACGCTGATGGAAACGTAACATTTAAAGAGCTGACCTACACGCAGGCCGGTACCTATATTTATGAGCTGAAGGAAGCGGATACAGGCGAAGCCGGCATCACGAAGGATCCGGCGGTCTATACAGTGACAGTGACTGTGACGGACAACAGCCTGGGTCAGCTGACCACAGACGTGAAGTACAGCAAGGACGGCAAGGAAGTGGCTGCGGCGGGAGTCTCCTTCGAGAATACATACGATGCGGAGGATACAGGCATACGGCTCGGGGCGACGAAGGTGTTTGACCGGGCGCTGTCAGGCGGAGAGTTCACGTTCGTGCTTCAGGAGGTGGATCAGGGCGGTAATGCGGTCGCGGGCGGCATCCGGCAGGAGAAGACGAACGGCAGCGACGGGAAGATCCTGTTTGATGAAATTTCTTATAATAAAGAAGGAACCTATTATTACCAGATCAGCGAGGTGGCAGGCAGCGACCTGACGGTGCTCAGCTATGACCCAACGGTGAAGACCGTGACCGTCACAGTGAAGGATGTGGACGCAAAGCTCGTGGCGACGGCGGATCTGACAGCCGACGCGGTGAGCTTCACGAACACCTCTGTCAGGGTGAAGCTTGACAAGCAGGACGCGGAGACAGGCGCAAGCATTCCGGGCGCGGTGCTGCGGATTGTGGATAAGAGCAATGGCGCGGTCGTCGAGCAGTGGACTTCGGACGGGAAGCCGCACGAGATCCTGGGCAAACTGGGCAGGAACGGCTCCTACACGCTGGAAGAGGTGAGCGCTCCGGATGGATACATGCCGACAGATCCGGTTGACTTCACGGTAAATGAGAAGGGCGAGACCGTCATCGGCGGCCAGGTCACGGATACGGTCGTGATGAAGGATACGAAGAACATGGTCAGCCTGCTGAAGCTGGATGAGAACGGGCAGCCGCTTTCGGGCGCGCACCTGGTGATCGAAACTGCCGATGGGACAGTTGTAGACAGCTGGGTATCGGACGGTACGCCGCATGTGACGAGAGGTCTCGCGAGAGGGCATTACGTGATGAGTGAGGTCGAGGCTCCGGCCGGGTACCATGTAGCGGAGGACGTCCCGTTTGAGATCACGGGGACGGAGACGCAGCCGGTAGAAGTACAGATGACGGATAAAAAGATCCCGGAGAAGGACAACAACAAGCTCACGGTGATGAAGCATCTCCATCTGGATGGGCTTACCTGTGATATCGGAATCCACGATGCGGTGTTCTATGTGGCACTGTTTGACGACGAGGCGAAGACGCACCGTGTCAGCGACGTGAAGGCGCTTACCTTCAAAGATGCCGCGGTGAGCACAGCGGAGTTTGAGAATCTGGGCAAGGGTACCTACTATGTGGGCGAGACGGACGAGAACGGCGTCCTGAAGGAATCCGAAGTGATCAATGACCGCGTGATCTACTACGCACAGTACGGGGAGAATGCAAAGGTCGAGTTTGAGGGAAGAAAAGGAGAGGCGACGGCGGAGCTCACGAATGTATATGTGGAGGTTCCGGAGGAAGGCTTCTACCTGTCAGGAAGGCTGACGGTCACGAAGAGGGTGCTCTCCGGCGGCGAGGCGGCAGTGTCAGACAGCACGTTCTACGCGAGGGTGTTCACGGATGCCGCGCTGACGGATCCGGCCAGCGATGTAGTGGCTCTGGCAATGAACGGCGGGGGCAGCGCGAGCGTGACGGTGTATGATCTTCCGATCGGCGAGACGCTCGACAGCAGCGCGACCTACTATGTGGCCGAGACAGACGAGAATGGGACACCGCTGGATCCGGATGCGGTCACGGAGTACCAGATCTCCATAGATAAGAGTGAGATAGTGCTGAGCGCGGACAACTCGGAGCAGGAGGTTGTGATCACCAACGATTTTGTCGTGGAAGAGACCGAGACGGAGACGGATGAAGAAGAGATACCGGATGAGCCCGGAGCGACACCGGGATCCGGGACGCCGGCGCCGAGGACGGGGGATGAGACCAACTATCTGCTGTACCTTCTCTATATGGCACTCTCGGCGGGACTTTTTGCAGTGGCAGCCGGGGAGAAGCGTAGAAGGAAAGGACATACGAAGAAGTAAAAATATGATAAGAAAAGCGATTTTACAACAGTCTGTAGTTTGATATATTGAAATCGCAACACATCGCCCTCTGCTTTTGCTATGCAGGGGGCGATTTTTGTGTAGAAGATTGTAAAAAACAGAAGAAAATCAGGATGCTGTCAGTGCTCTGGCTGCATCCTTTTTTTGCGCGCGATCCTGTGTTTTTGACTATCCGGAAGCGGTTTTTGAAAAAATTTCGTTTTCTATCAAAAAACTCAAAAAAAGATCTTGACGAAAGAATTTGCGAAAGAGTTTCCATGCTATACTCAAATCAACAAAAGGGAAAACGAATTCAAGAACATAGATAGAAATAAAAAAGGAGGACAAAAAAATGATGAAGGCGACCGTAAAGAAAATGATCCTTACAGCAGCGATGGCAGCATTCATGGTAAGCGCTCCGGCGATGGCAGAAGAAGCCGATCTCATCATTGAGGAGTCCTTCGAGGCAACAGAAGAGACAGCAGTTGAAGAAGCACAGGCAATCGAGATCGAGGTTCTCGGACTTGAGACGATCGCGACGGCAGAGGTTCCGACAGAGGCAGCGCAGGAAGCTGAGGCAGCCGTGACCGAGGCGAACGCGGTAGCGGAGACAGAGGAGAACACCGAGGCACAGAGCTTCACATACGAGAACGACGAAGTGATCATCAGCGCACAGGCAGCGGCAGAGCTTCCGGAGAACATCGAGATGCAGGTAAGAAAGCTCGAGGAAGGCAGCGAGGAGTACGAAGCGGCGAAGGCAGCTACGGGAGCAGGCGAGGACGCACAGTACAGCTTCTACGATGTGACCTTCACGGCAGACGGAGCAGAGGTAGAGCTGGCAGAGGGCAGCGTATACGTACAGGTAGAGTTCAAGACAGTGCAGATCAACAGCGAAGAGACGCAGGGGATCTACCACATCGATGAGAACGGCGCGAACAACGTAACGGCTGAGACCGAAGAAGGCAGCAACATGAGCTCCGTAAACTTCGCGATGTAATCCAGATCCGACCGGACATCAGGCAGAAAAACAGACAGCACACAAGGCAGCGAACGCAGAGTAGCAAATACAAAGCAGCACATAAAGTGATAAATCCAAGGCAGTGAACAGAGGGTGACGAGATGGAAAAAAAAGCGGCAGGAAAATTTGTGATCCAGATCGACCGTTGCGAGAATGCGACGTGGCAGGGTTCGATCCTCTGGACAGAAAAGAATATCACCCAGCAGTTCCGAAGCGCGCTGGAGCTGATCCGGCTTATGGACAGCGCCATCACGATGGAGGAGAAGAAGGATTGAGAGAAGGACAGAATCGGACGATTTCCGATCTGGCTCAGGGACGATAGACGATACAGAGCTGGTTGCAGACAGATGGTTGAGAAGCCATCTGTTTTTTGTCAAATACGTGCCTGTGAAAAAAATTTGCAAACTTTGGAAATCTGGTGTACTATATTCATGTTTAGCAACAAACCAAGGTTTGTACGGCGAGTTGCTAACTGTGGATGAAATACAAATTGTAGCAGAAAGAAGGATTACAATGACAAAGGTAGACATTATTTCAGGTTTTTTGGGAGCCGGGAAGACGACATTGATCAAGAAGCTGATCCAGGATGTGTTTGCCGGACAGAAGATTGTGCTGATCGAGAATGAGTTCGGCGAGATTGGAATCGACGGTGGATTTTTGAAGGACGCCGGCATCAATATCACGGAGATGAATTCCGGCTGTATCTGCTGTTCGCTGGTCGGCGACTTCGGCAAAGCGCTGAAGGAGGTTACGGAAAAATTTGCGCCGGATCGTATCATCATCGAGCCGTCCGGGGTTGGTAAGCTGTCTGATGTCAGGAAGGCAGTCGAGGATGCAGCCGACGAGGCGGGGCTTGTGCTGAATGCGCTCACGACTGTGGCGGACGCGTCGAAGATCAAGATGTATATGAAGAATTTTGGCGAGTTTTATAACAATCAGATTGAGAGCGCGGCGACAATCATCCTGAGCCGTACGCAGAAGCTCTCTGAGGAGAAGCAGCTCCAGGCGGCGGAGATGATCCGCGAGAAG
>CANQIW010000150.1 GCA_947624055.1 uncultured Lachnospiraceae bacterium | reverse complement strand
GCTGTCGAAATACTCACCGGTACGCCCGTCGCGCAGCCTCACCTTGCCGTCCCGCGAGATCGGAACGCCCTTCCAGACCTTCCTGTGATCGCGGTTCTCATAGAGGTAATCCATAACCTCCGGGAGCAGCTCCTCCTCATGCTTCGCCTTGAATTCATCCCACTCGAGATTCACATAGTCGTTTGCGAGATCCAGAGTGTCCATGATATCTTCCTCGTTCGCCCCATCGAAGACCGGCGTCGAGACATTGAAGCCGAGCGCCTTCGCAGCGAGGCTCAGATGGATCTCAAGCACCTGTCCGATATTCATACGGGACGGCACGCCGAGCGGGTTCAGCACGATGTCCAGCGGACGGCCGTTCGGCAGGAACGGCATATCCTCGACCGGAAGCACGCGGGAAACCACGCCCTTGTTTCCGTGACGGCCTGCCATCTTGTCGCCGACGGAAATCTTTCTCTTCTGCGCGATGTAAATGCGCACTGCCTGATTCACGCCCGGGGACAGCTCGTCGCCGTTTTCGCGTGTGAACACCTTCGCGTCCACGACGATGCCGTACTCGCCGTGCGGCACCTTCAGGGAGGTGTCCCTGACCTCGCGCGCCTTTTCGCCGAAGATCGCGCGCAGCAGACGCTCTTCCGCTGTCAGCTCGGTCTCGCCCTTCGGCGTCACCTTGCCGACCAGAATATCACCGGCGCGCACCTCCGCGCCGATGCGGATGATTCCTCTCTCATCGAGATCCTTCAGCGCGTCGTCGCCGACACCCGGAACATCGCGTGTGATCTCCTCCGGCCCGAGCTTCGTGTCGCGCGCCTCCGCCTCATACTCTTCTATATGAACAGACGTGTAGACGTCATCCATCACCAGTTTCTCGCTGAGCAGCACCGCGTCCTCGTAGTTATAACCCTCCCAGGTCATGAAGCCGATCAGCGGGTTCTTGCCGAGCGCGATCTCGCCGTTCGAGGTGGACGGGCCGTCCGCGATGACCTGCCCTTCTTCCACGCGCTCGCCCTTATTCACGATCGGACGCTGATTATAACAGTTGCTCTGGTTGCTTCGCACAAACTTCATGAGGTGGTATTCCTCTCTCATTCCGTCGTCCGTGCGGATGACGATCTCTTTAGATGTGGCGCGCTCCACCGTACCGGCGTGCTTCGCGATCACGCAGACGCCGGAGTCCACCGCCGTCTTCGTCTCCATGCCCGTGCCGACCACAGGCGCCTCCGTCGTCAGAAGCGGCACCGCCTGACGCTGCATGTTCGAACCCATCAGCGCGCGGTTCGCGTCGTCGTTCTCAAGGAACGGGATCAACGCCGTCGCCACCGAGAACACCATCTTCGGCGACACATCCATGAAATCAAACATGCTGCGCTCATATTCCTGCGTCTCCTCGCGGTAGCGGCCAGAGACGTTCTTGCGGACAAAATGCCCTTCCTCGTCGAGCTGTTCACTCGCCTGCGCCACATGATAATTGTCTTCCTCGTCCGCCGTCATGTAGACGACCTCGTCCGTGACCCTCGGGTTCTTCGGGTCGGACTTATCGATCACGCGGTACGGAGCCTCCACGAAGCCGTACTCGTTGATCCGCGCGTAGGTAGCCAGAGAATTGATCAGACCGATGTTCGGACCTTCAGGCGTCTCGATCGGGCACATTCTCCCGTAATGGGAATAATGTACGTCACGCACCTCGAATCCGGCACGGTCTCTCGACAGACCGCCGGGACCCAGCGCGGAGAGACGCCTCTTGTGCGTCAGCTCACCGAGCGGGTTGTTCTGATCCATGAACTGCGACAGCTGCGAGGAACCGAAGAATTCCTTCACGGCCGCCGTCACCGGCTTGATGTTGATCAGGGACTGCGGGGAGATCCCCTCGAGCTCCTGTGTCGTCATGCGCTCGCGCACGACACGCTCCAGTCTGGACAGACCGATGCGGTACTGATTCTGCAGCAGCTCGCCGACCGAACGGATACGGCGGTTGCCCAGATGGTCGATATCATCGTCGGTGCCGATCCCATAACTCAGATGAATGTTGTAGTTGATCGACGCCAGAATATCATCCTTCGTGATGTGCTTCGGAATCAGGTCGTGCACCGACTTGCGGATCGCTTCCCTGCGGTCCTCCAGGCTGTCATTTTCTTCCAGTATTCTTTGAAGCACCGGGTAGTATACTAACTCTGTGATGCCGAGCTCACGCGGATTGCAGTCGACGAAATTCCGCAGGTCGACCATCATGCTGGAAATGACCTTGACGTCGCGCTCCTCCGTGCGGATCAGCACATAGGGAACCGCCGCGTTCTGGATCTGATCCGCCAGCTCACGCGTCGCCACCGTGCCGGCCTCCGCGATGATCTCGCCGGTGCCGGTATCCACCACATCCTCGGCCAGCGTGTGGCCGGCGATACGATTGCGGAACATCAGCTTCTTATTAAACTTATATCTGCCGACCTTCGCCAGATCGTAACGGCGCGGGTCGAAGAACATGCTCATGATCAGGCTCTCCGCGCTCTCCACGGCCAGCGGCTCGCCCGGGCGGATCTTCTTGTACAGCTCGAGCAGACCCTCCTCATAGTCGGTAGCCGTATCCTTCGCAAGAGTCGCCAAAATCTTCGGCTCCTCGCCGAAGAACTCTAAAATCTCTGCATTGGAACTGACGCCGAGCGCGCGGGCAAGGACGGTAACAGGAACCTTCCTGGTCCGGTCGACGCGCACATAGAAAACATCGTTGGAATCCGTCTCGTACTCCAGCCAGGCGCCGCGATTGGGGATCACGGTGCAGGAATACAGCTTCTTGCCAAGCTTGTCGTGCGCGGTCGCATAATAGATGCCAGGCGAACGAACCAGCTGGCTGACAATGACACGCTCCGCGCCGTTGATCACGAACGTGCCGGTGTCTGTCATCAGCGGAAGATCTCCCATGAAAATCTCGTGCTCGCTGATCTCTTCATTCTCCCTGTTGCGAAGACGGACACGCACCTTGAGCGGAGCCGCATAAGTCGCGTCGCGCTCCACGCACTCCTCAATGGAATACTTCGTGTCATCCGCACAGAGCTTGAAGTCAACAAACTCGAGGCTCAGCTTGCCGCTGTAGTCCTCGATCGGTGAGATATCATCAAATACTTCTCTGAGTCCTTCATCCAAAAACCACTGGTAAGAGTCCTTCTGCACCTCAATCAGATTGGGCATCTCAAGGACTTCCTTCTGCCTCGAGTAACTCATACGAAAGCCTTTACCATTTGTAATGGGACGTATCCTGTTTTTCTCCATTGATGCTTTCACCTCGTGTTCTTTCTGCAGTTTTCTTCAATTTTTGGGCATAGTACGCCCCTGTGGGCACACTCCCGCACAATAGTGCAACTTACACTCTAGCACAAATGCAATGGGACGTCAAGAGATTTTTTCCAGAAGTTTACTCCTGGGTTTACTCTGCGAAAAGTTTACTCCGGGGATCATGACAATTGTTTTGCGGCGAAAGTCTGCTTCTTACAGAAAAAGCGCAGACGCCCGTCCATGCGCCTGCACCTGTGTATCGTAAAGCTCATTTCCCTTTCTTTCGTATCCTCGTCGACTTTCCGGGCACCATCTGCGCCTCAAACAGCTGCCGCATCCTGACAGGCTTCTGCTCGATCATATCAAAGAGCAGCCGTATCGTCGCCTCCGCCATCTCCTTGCGCGGCTGGCGAACTGTCGTGATCGACGGCTCATAATACTTCGCGAGATCCAGCCCGTCGAACCCGGCGACCGAGTAGTCCTCCGGCACACGCTTCCCGGCGTCAAACAGAGCTTTGCACGCGCCGATCGCCATACTGTCCGAGATCGCATAGATGCAGGTAAACTCCCTGCCGGATTCCAGCAGTTCCTTCGCCAGGGCATAACCATTCTCCATCGTATAGGTCAGACTTTCGTCCCGCGTCCACATCACCAGTTCTTCGTCGTAATCCCTGCCGCTTTTCTCCAGCGCGGTCCGATACCCTCTGTGTCGCAGCATACCAATGCTGGCGTCGTCTTTCTTCGCCGCCAGCAGAGCGATCTTTTCGTGCCCGCAGGACAGCAGATACTCCACCATCCTGCGGCTCTCTTTTTCATTGTCCACCGCCACCATAGCGGTCTCCTCCCCAAATCCCGCTTCAACCGTGCTGATGACATACGGCACGCCGAGCAGGCTGAGTTTTTCTCCCGTACGGTTGCTGATGCCTCCCAGAAACACAATTCCCTTGAGCCGCTTCTCCTTTTCGAGCAGCAGCGCGACATCCACTTCGTCTTCAAATTCCTCGACGTGCTGGAGCACAAAGGAGTACTTTCTTCCCGTGACCTCCCGCTCAAGCACCTGGATCATATCCGCAAAAAACGGATTCGTGATACCCTTTATGAGCACCGCGATCGTGTTGGAATCCGAGCGCTTCAGGTTCCGCGCGCTGTTGTTCGGCACATAATTGTATTTCCGGATCGTCTCCATGACCAGCTGTTTCGTCGCGTCGTTGATATCCGGATGGTCGTTGATCGCGCGCGATACCGTGCTCACGCCCACTCCGCACAATTTCGCAATTTCCCTGATCGTAATCTGCTCCATCGCCATTCCCCAGTTCTTTTCTCCGTTATATGTTTCAAATTATAGCAATTCCCGTCCCAAAAAGCAAGGAAAACACCGGGCGTCCCCGGCAGCGCGCTTCTATCGCTGCCGAAATACTCCTGCCATCCGTCAGAAAAAGGGCCGACGCAAAATATACAGGGAAAATTTTGCGGCAACCCTTTCTGTGTTTCAGCCTTCTTTCTGCGTATGTACTGCCCTGCGCCCGTATACCTCCGACATTCTGGCAAGCTTTACGGCCAGTTCATGGGAAAACTGATTCCTGCGCATCCGCCAGCACCAGTTCTTTCCAAGCGTGGACGGCTGGTTCATGCGCGCCTCTTTCCCAAGGACGAGATAATCCTGCATCGGGATCACCGCAGTCTCCGCCACGCTCGCAAGCGTCAGACGGATAAACGCCCACACCATCTCCTCGCGGCTTCTGCCCTCCAGCATCAGGTAATCCTGCGCCAGCGCCCGGTCGTCCTCCGAGAGCTCGTCGTACCACGCCGACAGAGTCTGGTTGTCGTGCGTCCCGGTGTAGACCACGCTGTTCGCCGTATAATTGTACGGCATATAGTCTCCGGCCTCGCGCGAGTCAAACGCGAACTCCATCACTTTCATTCCCGGATAACCGGAATCGCGCACAAGCTTCTCCACGCTCTCTGTCAGATAACCGAGATCCTCCGCGATGATCGCAACCTCCCCGAGCCGCTCCCGGAGCGCCTCGAACAGACGCATCCCCGGCCCCGGCTGCCAGCGACCATCCGCCGCGGTCGCGGCCCCGTACGGGATCGCGTAATACTCGTCAAAACCCCGGAAATGATCGACGCGCACGACGTCGTACAGGCGGAAGCAATGCTCCATGCGGCGTATCCACCACGCGAAGCCGGTCTTCTCATGATACTCCCAGTCGTAGAGCGGATTGCCCCACAGCTGGCCGTCCGCCGAAAACGCGTCCGGCGGGCACCCCGCCACCCTGACCGGGCGGCGCGAATCGTCAAACTGGAACAGCTCCGGGCTCGCCCAGCTGTCCGAGCTGTCAAACGCCACATAGATCGGGATATCCCCGATGATCCGGATTCCCTTTTCATTCGCGTATGCCTTCAGCGCCCTCCACTGCTCTGTAAACTTATACTGCAG
>CANQIW010000149.1 GCA_947624055.1 uncultured Lachnospiraceae bacterium | reverse complement strand
CGACAGCCGGTCGAACACATAGTTGCCGTAGGCCGCCCGGATCGAGGCGCTGTGCCGCACGGCGATCGGCAGACGGCTCCCGTCCTCCAGGGTACAGGTGTCCGCCCCCATCCGCACGATATAGTCCATATTGACGACGAGGCCGCGGTTGATCTGCAGAAAGCTTCCGTCCAGCTTCCCCTGCAGCTCGCCGAAGTTCTGCCAGACCTTCAGCCGCCGTCCGTCAGACAGCGAGATGTTCACCGCGTGCCCGTCGTTTTCGAGCAGACTGATCTGATCCAGAAACACGGTATTCCACTCCGAGCCCACCATGAGCGTGATGCTCTCCCTGCGCGTGCTGCGCAGCTCGGTCAGACGGCGGAACGTCTCCACGATCCCCTCCGTCGTCACCGGCTTGACCAGATAGTGCAGGGCGTGCAGCGAAAAAGCATCCACCGCGTGCTCCGTACTGGTCGTCACAAACGCGATCCCCGTTCCCGGGGATACCTCCTGCAGGCTTCTGGCAATGTCGACCCCGCTCTCGCCGGGCATATAAATGTCAAGGAACACAAGGTCAAAGTGTGGCAATCGCTTTGCCGCCTCGATCAGGGATGCTCCGTCCAGAAATTTCTCCGCGCTCCTCGTCGGGTCCCAGCCCCTCAGCGCTTCCTCAAACTGTTCCTGTTCCCGCGGCTCATCGTCGCAGATTGCGATACGCACGGCATTTACCCCCCCCCATACGATAAGGGCTTAAAACTTGATCTCCTTTTTTCTGTTTCATTTTATCACAAAATATCCGCTTTTCTCCTGTCAGATATCTCCTATTCCCTGTCGACCAGGCCGAAGAAGAATTTCTCCTTCCGCGGCGTATCGAGTACCCGCACCGGCTTGATCTGGTTCTCGGAGATGCCCCGCAGCATCATCATGTCGCGGTAGAGATAGTAGGTCTCCTGCTGCAGGAAATTCAGCTTCAGCGGCAGCAGCAGCTTCTCCTTCACCTTCGATCCGTAGGACGGATTCGCGATCCCCATCTTCTCGTCGCAGATAGCGCGGTACCTCTCGTGCTCCTCGCGCGGCAGATGCCGCTCGGGTTCCAGAAACAGCACGTAGCGCCCCGGAAGATCGTCCGTGTCCGCGTAGATGCTGAAGTCCGTGATCGACTCCCCTGTCTCCTTCTCAAACTCGTGCACAACCCAGGCGACGCCCGCCTCGTTCGTCTTCTCCCCGGCGATACTGATCATCTGGTTCTTGCGGTACTTGAACAGAAGCCGCGGGGACTGGCCGTCGTAGCCGGCCACCTCGATCACGTCGCCGATGCGGTAGCGGTAGAAACCAGCGAGATTCGTGACAACGATCTCGTACTCGTGTCCGACCTCCAGCTCGTCGAGACCGAACGTCCTCGTCGGATCGCTGCCGTCCTCCTCCACCGGGATGAACTCGAAGAAGCCGTTGGCCGGGATCAGCGTGTTCTCGACGGACTCAAAGTCCAGGATCGTCGCGATCGGGCCCTCGGACGCCCCATAGCAGTTGAAGTACATGGGGATATCCCCGGAATAACGTTTCATTTTCTTGGTGTACGCCGCAAACCCGCCGCCGCCTATAGACGCGATAAAGTCGCAGTCCGGCCAGATCTTCGGGATCACCGGCTCCTCAAAGCCCTGCTCAAAGATCGCCCGCAGCTCGGCGGCCCGCTCGGGATCCGGCGCAAGCCGCGCGTTGAAGCTCTCCCTGAGCTCCTCGTCCATATCGGCGTCGTCGTCCAGCTTCCCGGCCTCGATGTCGCCGACGAGCGAGCGCCAGTTGCTCTCTATGTAGTACATGCTGTCCACCAGAGCCGTCATGAACGGCGCGACCATGCGCGTGATCCCCCTCTCCTTCAGGGCGTAGAACGCGCGCAGGTATTTCTGATTCAGCGAGTGTCCCTCCGGGTACATCACCTCCACCGGCCAGGGCAGGATGTAGTGCATAAACGCCTTGTTCTGCAGATAGATCGCCGATGAGATCGGCCCGCGCAGCGTCCCGTCCGGCGTGTAGTCAGTCTTGACGACCGCAGTGAGAAACTGCTTGCCCTGCTTCGGCGGACGCCCCTTCCTCTCGCGTATCGCAAAATCGTAAATGCAGCTGGAAAGGTTGGACGCGTATTTCATGTACGCCTCCATCGTGCGGCTGCTCACCGGAATGTTCTTGGGATTGTCCACGCTGCCGGACGTCAGCGCGTAGTGCACAACGGGATAGGCGGTGATGAGGTTCTTCTCCCCCTTCACCATCCGCTCGATCGCCACGGCGTAATCGTCGTATGTGGAAAACGGCACACGCTTCTTGTAATCCTCCACCGAACGGATCTCTTTGAAGCCGTATTTCTTCCCGAATTCGGTATCCTCGTTGTCGCGCACGAGCTGCATCAGCAGCTCGTGGCTGTAGCGGCGCGCGTCCATGCACATATCCACCGTCTCGTTGAACACCTGGTACGCCGTATACAAAGGATTCTTCGGATCGATGTCCCCGGGAATGTTTCGTTTCTGGAGCATTTGTCTCCCCCTCTTCTATTGATTCTTTTCCTTTTCCAGAAAATCGTCCAGAATCACCCGATGAACCTGCTCCGTGCGCGCATTGTCGAGACCCGGCATCGCGTTCACCTCGACGATCACGTACTCGCCGTCCCCGAAGAGCAGGTCGAGCCCCAGAAGCGGCAGGTCGAACAGCCCCGCGACCTTCTCGCACAGCGCGAGCACCTTGTCGTCGATGGGGCACTCCGTGATCGAGCCGCCCTGATGGACGTTCGAGCGGAACTCCTCGTTATTGTTGGAATTCCTCGTAGCGGAATAGAAGTACCTGCCCTTCAGCATGACGACGCGCAGGTCGCGCCCGAAGGAGGTGCTGATGTACTCCTGCGCCATGTACGCGACGCCCGGCTCCTGATGATCCAGATACTGATCGAGCTCCTCCCTGGAGTGGATCAGCTCCACGCCGACGCCGCCGTAGCCGTTGTCCGGCTTGATGACAAACGGGAAGCCCATCTCCTTCACGATCGAATCCCGGTCGCTGTGCTTGAAGATCACAAGCGTGCGCGGCACGCGGATCCCGTTCGCGGCGAGGCGGCCGTAGGTGATGATCTTGCTGCGCGCGGCGGAGAACTCCTCCAGGTTCAGGATGCACTTGCAGCCCGCCTGGATCAGGAGATGCTCAGCGACGAGCGCGTCTGTGTTGGAGATCGCCGGAAGGAAATACTCCGGCAGCTCCACTTCCTCGCCCAGATAACGCGCCCTGAGCCGCTTGCCCGGATCGATGCTGAGATCCAGATATTCGAGGACGACTTTCTTGAAGATCGTAGCCTCCATTTTGTGGACATATTCCTTGCCGTCCTTTCCGCGTACCTTGAAGACCGGGGTGTCCATCTTGAGCATCTCGATCCCGTACTTCTCAACCAGATCGTCCACATTCGCACACAGCATCCATGGCTGTTTAAAATCACGCATAACAAATACCTCCTCCGAATCTTATTTGCACTGCTCTACCAGATAAGCCGTATTCCTGATCGCGTTCTCGGACACAAGACCCGGGAAATCCTCGGCTATGCTCTTGAGCTCCGCCAGAAGCTCCTCGCCCGTGGCAAAGCCTCCGATGACCACCTCGAAGTGCTCCGAGAGCTTCTCCCCGTACTGAGACACGCTCAGGAACATATGCTTCACGCTCTCCCGCTCGCCGATCTTTTTGAACGTCTCCTCGTCAACCTTGCAGATCTCAAAGTTGAGCACATACTTGAGCTTCGCCGGATCCGAGAAATCTTCCTTCGGACCGCCGAAAATGCCCTCCGCGTAGGTGACCAGCGGAT
The DNA here is from genome assembly GCA_947624055.1 of uncultured Lachnospiraceae bacterium. Lineage (GTDB taxonomy): Bacteria > Bacillota > Clostridia > Lachnospirales > Lachnospiraceae > Choladousia. The sequence goes on along the minus strand of CANQIW010000149.1, from coordinate 1,964 downwards.
TCCTGTTGTCCATGGTCACCGCCACCGTATTCGTCAGCCCGGAGAACCTTGGGTTGACCTCGATGACGTACCACTCGCCGTCCTTGAACATCAGGTCGAGGTTGGCCCCGCCGCCGAACTGGTAATCCTTCGCCATCTTGAGCAGCGTCTCGCGCAGCTCCTTCACATGGTACTTCTCCGATGTGACCGGTCCGAACTTCACGCGCTGGAAAGAGTCCGACACACCCGTGAACGGGGTGGAGTCGCCCATGTACAGCCGCATCGGGTAGGAAACATGGTACACGCCGTCCGCTCCGTAGACCTCCGCGCTGAAATCCTCGCCCTTGATGAGCTCTTCCACGATCACGTCGGACTTGTTGTTCTCGGAGGTCAGGATCGCGGCGGCCTCCTCGAAGCTGTCCGCGGTCTGGATCCCGATCGAGCCCGCGCTGACCGTCTCCTTGATGATGACCGGGTAGTTGAACTGGCTCACTCTGTACAGGATATATTCCTTGTAGATATTGCACTTGATATTCCCGACGACCTGCTCCGCCCAGAACTGGTCGTTGTGGACAAAGATGCTCTTCGCGACCTTGAAGCCGTAGTAGCGCAGCGCCATGGACGAACGCCACTTGTCGTAGAACGCCATAGCCGTCGACACGGGATGCGCGATCGTGCGGATCCCCTTCTCGCGAAGCTTCTCGGCGATCACCGCGTCCTTGATGAAGTTCCAGTCGATCGGATAGTTGCCGGTCGAGATCCCCATGACCACATCGGGCTTCTGGTCAACAATGATATCCACGATCTTATCCGCGCTGTCCGTCGCCTCGGTGAGCACGTACTGCACATTCTTCGGGCGCGGAAGCTCCCCGCCGTTGTCGGCGTCCATGAGGATATCGCCGCCCTTAGTCGCCACGAAGCAGATCTCATGCTCCGGATACTGCGCCGCGAGGCCGTCCCACAGATCGGCGCGCTGCGGATAGAGCAGCGACAGCTTGCGGTTCTCCATAACGGATGACGATGTGTTGTAGAATACGATTTTCATAATAGATTCCTCCTCTATACTTTCCTATAGGATATTTGATCTGTCTCAGTTCGCGAACTGCGCGCGGTAAAGTCTCGCGTACTCGCCGCCGCGCTTTAAGAGCTCCTCGTGGTTGCCCTGCTCCACGATGTGCCCGTTCTGCATGACGAGGATGATATCCGCGCCGCGGATCGTGGAGAGACGGTGGGCGATGATAAAGCTGGTCCTGCCCTCGCGCAGCCGGTTCACGGCCTCCTGGATCTGCGCTTCGGTCTTGGTGTCGACCGAGCTCGTCGCCTCGTCGAGGATCAGGATGTTTGGCTTCGTGAGGAACGCCCTCGCGATCGTCACAAGCTGTTTCTCACCCGCGGACACCGCCGTCTGCTCGTTGTTCAGGATCGTCCCGTAGCCCAGAGGCAACGACTTCACGAACCGATCCACAAAGGTCGCCTCGCACGCGCCGAAGAAGTCCTCACGCGTGATCTCCTTAAGCTTCGGCACTCCGTATATGATGTTCTCCGCAAGCGTGGCGTTGTACAGCCAGGTATCCTGCAGCACCATGCCGATGTTGCGGCGCAGCGCCTTGCGGCTCAGCTTGTGCAGCTCGATGTTTCCGTCCAGTATGATCTGTCCGCTGTTGATCTCATAGAAGCGCTCGATGAGGTTGACGAGCGTGGTCTTGCCTGCGCCCGTGCCGCCCACGATCGCCACGGTCTGGCCGGGCTTCACGGTGAGGTTCATGTGCTCGATCAGCTTCTTATCCGGCGTGTAGCTGAAGGACACGTCGCGGAACTCGATCTGGCCCTTGAGCTGGTACTCGTCGTACGCGTCGTCCGCGTCCGCCGGTTCGTCCTCGCTCTCGAGCATGTCGTAAATGCGCTCCAGCGAGGCAAGCCCGGACTGCAGGGTGCTGATCATCTGCGCCAGGTTGCTGAACGGCTGCTGGAACTGTCTCGCGTAC
>CANQIW010000148.1 GCA_947624055.1 uncultured Lachnospiraceae bacterium | reverse complement strand
ACGCCTCGCCCGCCGCGTCATCCCTCGTGCGTCCCAGGATCTCGTACTCGCCGTAATCCTTCACCCGCACGAGATGCGTGTGTCCGCCGGAGACCACCAGACAGATAAACGGCGGTTCCAGATCCCGGTTTTCAATATAGTTTGCCGAAATATGTCCCTCAATGTGGTGTACGCCCACAAGCGGCAGCTTCTTCGCGAAGCTGATCGCTTTCGCCTCGGCCACGCCCACGAGCAGCGCGCCGACCAGTCCGGGCCCGTATGTCACGGCCACCGCGTCCAGATCATCCAGGGAGACATCCGCCGCGGCAAGCGCCTCCTCGATCACCTGGTTGATCTTTTCAATGTGCTTGCGCGACGCGATCTCCGGTACGACGCCCCCGTACAGCTTATGCAGCTCGATCTGGGAGGAGATCACATTCGACAGCACCTCCCTGCCGTTTCTCACGACAGCCGCCGCCGTCTCATCGCAGGAGCTCTCGATTGCCAGTATCAATATGTCCTTTTCGCTCATCTGTGCCTCCAGTATCTCGCGGTCACAGTCGTTCCGCTTTCATGCCTTTCACGATCGTTTTCTGTCAATCCGCCATCCGTCTTCGAATCCGCCGTTACCACGGATGAACAGCTAGTCTTCGGCGAAGGCCAGTTCAACCGACTTTCCGTCCCTGCCAGGAAATGCCGCCGGAAAAATCTTGCGCACGCCGTCCATATAGTCCTCTGCCCGCACAAGGGAAGGGCTGTAATGGGTCAGCCACATCTGCTCCGGATTGGCGCGCTTCGCGAGCCGCGCCGCCTCCTCGAATGTCATGTGTTTGTATTCGACCGCCTTCTGCGCCTTGTCTGTCTCGCCGTACATCCCCTCGCAGATAAACAGGTCGGCTCCGGCCGCGTGCTCCGCAATCGCCTCGGTCGGTCTGGTGTCCGTGCAGTACGTAAGCTTGAGCCCCTTCCTGGCCGGGCCGAGCACGTCCTCCGGACGGTAGACTCTGCCGCCCTCCTCGATCACTTCACCCTTCTGCAGCCGGCTCCAGAGCTTCATCGGGATATCTGCCGACCGCGCGCGCTCCACATCGAATCTGCCCGCGCGATCAATCTCCAGCGTATAACCATAACAAAGCACGTTGTGGTTCACGCGGAACGCCGTGATCCGATAACCTTTTTCGGCAAAGCTCTGCTCAGCTCCCTGGATCTCCCGAAACACGATTGGGAACGGCAGCTCCGGCGCGATCACACGCAGCGCGTTCACCACGCGCTCCAGCCCCTTCGGACCGATCAGCACAAGCGGCTCCGTCCGCTCCGCATTGCCCATCGTGAGCAGCAATCCCGGCAGCCCGCTGATGTGGTCTCCGTGATAGTGTGTGAAACAGATCGTGTCGATCGGCTTGAAGCTCCAGCCTTTTTCCTTGATCGCGACCTGCGTTCCCTCGCCGCAGTCGATCAGCAGATTGCTTCCGTTATACCGCGTCATCAGAGAAGTCAGATGGCGATATGGCAGCGGCATCATCCCGCCGCAGCCCAAAAGACATACGTCCAGCATATAGATTCCTCTTCCTTCATTTCTTCCCGTCCACCCCTGTCCACGGACAGACCGGACTCCGCCGGAAAACAGCGTCATCCGCCTCTCAGGCAGTCCACATGATCACGGCTGACTCCGTCGGTTTTTCATAGAAATTTTTCCGGATACCAGCAAAGACAAAGCCCAGCTTCTCATATAAATGAATCGCCGCTGCATTGCTCTGCCGAACCTCCAGCGTATAGCGCAGGACGCCGCGCCCGCGGCCGCGCTCCATAAGCTCCTGCAGCATCCGGCGGCCCACCCCTCTGTTTCTGAACTCCGGGGCGACCGCAACGTTCATGACGTCCGCCTCGTCAGACGACTGGAGAAACCCGCAGTAACCGGCCAGCCTGCCCTCCTGCCGAACCGTGAGATACAACGTGTCCGGCAATCGGAGTGAGGTTCGAAAGCTGTTCTCGCTCCATGGGACAGAAAAGGTCTGCCGTTCCAGCGCGGCAACCTCCGGAATGTCCTCCGCCGCCATCTCTGAGATCCGGATATCCGGCGCGATGCCTTCCAAATTCGCGCTGTTTTCCAGCTCCGCACTGTTTTTCGAATCTGCATCCGTTTTCACCGGAATGCCAATCTTCTCCCTCTCATTCATGTTCAATCCCTTTTATGAAGCGCCTGCACCCTGTTCCTCTCTCAGCCTCTGCGCGCGCTCGCGCTCCGCCTGTGAAGGACGCAGATAATCCGGTGCGTGCTCCTGCGCAGTCTCGATCCTGCCCTCTCTCACATACTGCATCGCCAGCACCGCCACCGCGGACGCCCTCTGCCGGTTCACATGCGCGGGCGCGAAGCGGTACGGTACCTTCATGGTCCGCTCCAGCTCCTCGCGGTAGACCGGCACGCCGTCCCCGAGGAACACGGCCGGCCCGCCCAGCGCATTCAGCTTCTGCGCGATCTCCGCCACCGCGATCGGCTTCTGCTCCTCAACAATCAGGAGCTTCCCATCCTCAAAACGATAAATTCCTGTATAGACCTGACTCCTGCGCGCGTCCATCATCGGGCAGATATAGTCCGGGCATCCATAGAGATTGTACGCCAGCGCGTCCACCGTCGGCACATGCACGAGCGGCTTATTCAGGGCAAGCCCAAGCCCCTTCGCCGTCGCTGAGCCGATGCGCAGCCCCGTGAAGGAGCCCGGGCCGCCGGCCACCGCGATCGCGTCCACCGTATTCAGATCCAGCTCGATCATCCGCGCCGCCTCTGAAAGCATCGGCAGCAGCGTCTGCGAATGCGTCTTTTTGTAGTCTACTGTATATTCCGCCAGCAGGACGTCATCCTCAGCGATCGCCACGGAAGCCACCAGTCCCGAGCTGTCCAGCGCCAATATTTTCATAATCTGTCCACTCCGTTTTCCACTGTAATCCTTCTGTAATCGAAGCCCCGCTCCGGATCCTTCTCAATCGTGATCCAGACCGTTCCCTCCGGCATCAGCTCCCGGATCAGGTTCGCCCACTCCACCAGGCAGACGCCGTCCCCGTAGAAATAATCCTCGTATCCGATCTCGTCCATCTCCTCCGGATCCGCGATCCGGTACACATCAAAATGGTAAAACGGCAGACGCCCTTCCTCGTATTCCTGCAGGATCGTAAACGTCGGGCTGTTCACCGGCTCCATGACGCCAAGCCCGGCCGCCAGGCCTTTTGTCAGCACCGTCTTGCCGACGCCGAGATCACCGACCAGCGCAAACACCTGCCCCGGTGCGGCCTGCCGCGCCAGAGAGCTGCCGTACGCGTACGTCTCCTGCTCCGAATTTGTCTCTATGATCATGTCTCCTCCATCCTGTGCAGCGCTTCCCCGCATCGTTCATCCATGCGGCGCGTCCTCCTGCTTTGCCTCCGGTATCTGGTTTCTGCACGCCCGCAGTTTCAATCATAGTCCTGCGAGATCACATCCGTATCAGGATTTCAGCTTCAGCCTGTCCGCCGGGACATATTTTCTCAGGATCTCCCGAACTTCCGCCTCCTGCGCGCCGAGCTGATCCTTCAGCCAGATGCAGGCGTTCTTCTTCCCCGTGTACACAAGAATGCTCTTCGAATTCTCCCGCACCAGAAGCACGCTGTCCCAGGCAGCCACCGTCGGCTTCGGCCCCATCAGACTCTCCACATACTGCTCCGCGTCCATGCCTCCCTGCAGCTTCGCCTGCCGGACCGCAATCCCTTCCTCGGAGAGCGTATAGTGCAGCGGGTGCTTGTAGACAAAATTCAGCTTGACGTGCTTCACTGCCTGACTGTGCAGCGTCCAGGGCTCATACAGCAAAAACAGGAATCCAAATACCAGATTCCACAGATTATTCGTCTCAAATCCGCAGCCGTTCCAGATGTAAAATCCGATCAGCACAAGCCCTGCCACAATGCTGAAGATTCCGGCAAAGCTATGGTACGCGTGGTACATCAGGAAGCGGTACATGCCGCCCACCGTCATCTTGATCTCAAACTCCGTCTTCATCCGGCACCTCCAAAAACGCGAACGGATCCTCAGCATGCAGGAAATGCAGCAGCATATGAGCGCAAACCTCCGCCACACGCTCTTCCCTCAGGATCCGGCGCACCTCCTCACGATCCGCGAGCACCACCTCAATCTCCTCGCTGTCCTCAAGCAGATCACTGCTGATCTCCCCATCCGCGTAGCCGTACACCGTGCCGCAGCACTCGTCGGTCATGCCGATCGTCGTATAGTACGGCTTCTCAAAGATCGTATCCACCTTGATCGGGTGCAGCGTCAGGCCGGTCTCCTCGCGCATCTCGCGCACGGCGGACACATGATAATCCTCCCCCGGCTCGACAAGTCCCGCCGGAAATTCATAAATATAATTGTCAATAGAGTAACGGTACTGCCGGATCAGCACCACGCGGTCCCGCTTCTCCCCATAAAGACTGTAGATAATGACACCGTCCGGCTCCTGCCGCTTTGTCGTAAGCTCCAGCTCCTCCACGGTCTTTGCCCGGGAGGCCACATAATACCTGCCCGGATTTCCCAGACGATTCTCGACAGACAGATCGTACAGGTTGAGAAACGGGTTGTGTGTGAGCTGTTCGGTTTTCCTGACTTTGCCCATATGCCTTACTCCTCGCGTCCTTCTTTGCCCATACACACCAGCAGTTCCAGCGCAGACACAGACCGGCAGGTCAGTAAGCCGTTCTTTTGCATGAAACCCGGACGTCCACAACAAAAGGGACGCCGCAGATCCGGCAGAACCGTCATGCAGCATCCCTCCCCTGTTCAATCGGGTATACCCGCACCAGCGATACGCTATGTATCAACCCTGCGGCTGGCTGTGCCTGCTCACAGCGCCGGCGTCCTGTGCGGTACTGTGCAAAACTCTGCTGATTCGCTTATATAATAACATAGTCGGCACAGAAATCAATACACCTTTTAACAGATTCAGCGGCGCAACCGCGAACAGCACAAGCGTGGATACGCTCGTGATCCCCTTGTTGATCGCGGTCCCCATGCCGACGATCGCGTCCAGCGGCATCCCATAGAGTCTGGAAAACGCCGGGAGCAGATAAACCGCGTTGAACAGGCTTCCAAACACCGTCATCACCGCGGTGCCAGTCGCCAGAGAAATCATTGCCATCGCACGCGTCTTTTTCAGATGATAGAGAATCGCCGCCGGCACGACAAAGGAACAGCCGACCACAAAATTCGCCAGATCGCCGACAAAGGCCGTCGTCGTCCCCTTCACCACCAGCTTCAGCAGAATCTTCACAAGCTCAATGATCACGCCGCCGACCGGCCCTAAGCAAAACGCCCCGATCATGACCGGAATCTCGCTGAAGTCCAGCTTGTAAAAGCCCGGCGCCAGAAACGCCACCGGAAAATCAAAAATGTGCAGGATCATCGCCAGAGCGCCGAGCATCGCACAGATCGTGAGATAGCGTGTTTTGCTCACCTTCGCCACATTGTCCTTCAGCACCTTGTCCTCGATCAGCTTCGCAGCCACGACGATCGCCAGGATCACCAGCGCGCATACCAGCACAAACTGCAGGTTCTCTCCGATTGTCTTCAAAATACCAGTTCCCATTTCACATCTCTCCTTTTCTTGAAATATTTCGGGAATCTCCCCAACTTATTTAAGAAAAGCCCTTCTCAGTCGCGCATCTCCCGCGCCATGCCCAACCGCGAAAAAACTTCGCTTTCACTGCATGGCTCATTGCTCTCACGAAAAAACGACCCGGAATCTTTCACAGGAAAAACTCCAAGGCCGCCTCGTATCTCAGCAATACTGCGCATTCTTCTCTCATCCAGACTGTAACTGTCGGTCCCGGAATTCATCAGATGATGTCACCGGATCAGC
>CANQIW010000147.1 GCA_947624055.1 uncultured Lachnospiraceae bacterium | reverse complement strand
ACCTTCATGTAGCTGCCCGGATTCTTCTCGATATCGATGATGGTCTCCGGGGCCTCCTCCAGAGAAATGGTCTTCGTGAGGATCTTCCGAACGTCAACCCTGCCGGATGTGATCAGCTCGATCGCTTCCTCAAACTCACCCACACTGGTGCGGGCGCCGCGGATATCAATCTCTTTCCTGGTGAATAAGTCTGTGGGAAGAGACGTCTCCTTCTTCGGCCAGCCCGTGAAGGTGATGCGCCCGGCGTTTGATACCAGAGCCAGTGAACCGCGGATGCACGCGTTGGCTCCCGTGCATTCCATGACAAGCTGGGCCATATTGCCCCCGGTGATCCCAGACACCACGCTCACCGGATCCTCTTCACCCGAATTGACGATGTACTCGATCCCCAGCTCCTTCGCGAAGTCAAGGCGCTCCTGAACAATATCGATCAGAATCGTGTGCGCGCCGTAAGCCTCCGCCACCAGCCCGGCAAGCAGACCGATGGGCCCGGCTCCGTAGATCGCGCAGTACTCTCCGGCCTTCAGTCCGCCCCGGTGAACGCCGTGGAGAGAGATCGTGAGCGGCTCCGCCATCGCTGCGAGGATCCAGTCCATATTTTCCGGCATCTTCACCAGCATATCCGCCGGATGACAGAAATACTCGGCCATTCCTCCGTCCACATGGACGCCCAGCACATGCAGGTCGGTACAGCAGTTGGTGCGCCCGATCGAGCAGGGATAACAATGACCACAGTAAAGATACGGATCCACGATCACATGGTCGCCGACCTTCAGTCCCTTCGGATTGTCCTCCGGGACAGATTCAATCACGCCCGCCAGCTCATGCCCGATCACGCGCGGGTAGGATACCAGGCCGTTGATCCCGCGGAAAGCGCCGATATCGCTGCCGCAGATCCCGGCCGTCTTTACCTTGATCAGCGCCTGTCCCGGCCCGGGAACCGGCTTTTCCATATCTACGCACGCCACATCCCAGGGCTTTTCAAATTTAATTGCTTTCAAAACAGTTCTCCTTTCCGATTATTATGACATTTCCGCAACCGCACGGCGTTTCGTCTCAAAGTTCCGTCCCGGATTTTGCCGGACGATCACACATTTGTATCTCTGTTTCCGCATAAAATAATAGTACCCGCCGGAAACCGGTCTGCGCAGAGACAGCAGCCTTCGAAACGATAGGAAAGCCGGCTGTCCGCAGGGGAAACACAGGAGAACGAACGATACAGGAAGCATTTCGCCCTGCCATACAGACCTCGGTTTCAAATGGTTATTGTCATTATAACATCATACGTCATACAACTCAATCATCCGAATGAACAAATTCAACAACCTGTTTTTGTCTGTTTTTACTAAACTTGTGCAAAATATAAAATTTCTATTTGACATATGACGTATGACGTGTTACGATTTGCACACAGGAAGCATTGACAGACATTGGAGAACGACCGGAAAACCATTATCAAAAAAGGAGGAAAATCTTTATGTTAATGCTCGTATTTATAGTATCGATCGTAGTGCTGCTGCTCTGCATTATCAAGATCAAGCTGAATGCGTTCGTATCACTGCTGGCGTGCGCCTACGGAACAGGTATCCTGGCGCTGCTCACCTACATGGGAGGAACAGCCCCGGAAGGCTTCGCGACGCTGAGCGACGTCTCGGCCTGCATCACGAACAACTTCGGCTCAACGCTCGGCTCCATCGGTATCGTCACCGGCCTCGGCGTAATGCTCGGCATGTTTATGTATGAGTCCGGCGGTATCGACAACATCGTAGACAAGGTGCTGTCGCTGGTCGGACCGAAGCGCTCCCAGTACGCGGTGTGCGTCGCCGGATTTATCACTGGTATCCCGGTGTTCGGCGATGTAGTCTATATCATGTTTGCCCCGATGCTCCGCGTTCTTTCCCGCAAGACCGGCTACTCGATGGCGGCTTATGGCGGAGCAATCGCCGTGGCGACCACCTGTACCTTCGCCCTGGTGCTTCCGACGGCTCCGCCTCTGGCAGTCGCGGCGGCTATGGACGTCAATGTCGGTATTTTCTTCTTCTACGCGCTGATCTCCGCTTTCGTCGGAATGTTCATCGGAGGTATCGTATACGGCAGCATCATCAACAAGCAGGATCAGAAAAAAGGCAAAACCTGGGATTTCTCCGATCTGGACGCGGAGCTGGCAGCGAACAAGGAATCCGCTTCCAAAAAAGAAAAGATGAGCGCGGGCAAGGCAATGTCCATCCTTCTCGTCCCGATCTTCCTGATCCTTCTTGGCTCCTTCTCCGCGTTCTTCCTTCCTGAGGACAGCGCGGTGCTGAAGGTTCTCTCCTTCCTCGGCGACAAAAATGTGGCCATGACGATCGGCGTTCTGTACGCGGCGTTCATCTCCCGTCCTTATCTGCCGCGCTCGATCACGGATATCATGTCCAGCGGCGCCGACAAGGTAGGCCTGATCCTTCTGATCACGGGTGCCGGCGGAGCTTACGGCGGAGTGCTGAAGGCCTGCGGTATCGCGAGCCTGATCACCGGAACGCTCCAGGGCTTCCATATGCCGGTCCTGATCATGTGCTTCGTCATCGCGCAGGTGCTTCGTATCGCGACAGGTTCTACCACCGTCGCCCTCACAACGACGGCTGCTATCGTAGCGACATCCGCCGCCACCTCGGGGATCTCTCCAATCCTTTGCGCGATCGCGGTGTGTGCCGGCGGCATCGGTCTGTCCCTGCCGAACGACTCCGGATTCTGGGCGATCTCCAGATTCTTCCATCTCAGCGAGGTCGACACGATCCGCGGATGGACGCTGGGCGGCTTCGTCGCAGGCGTATCGATCCTGATCTTTGTGTGTATACTCAGCCTCGCGCAGGGCTTCCTGCCGGGTCTGGTATAATCTTCACGAATGCCAGCGACCTTGGAAAACCAAAGGTTTTTCGATGTCGGTACGGCTTGAAAAACGGGCTGGGTATCATAATCGCAATTTACAATTTGGGGCTGCTTCGGCGGCCCTTTTTTGCGTCTTTGCAGGACGATCCGCAATTCGTTTTTCTGTGCTGCACAAAAGCAGCCTGTCGTTTTGTAAGGTTTGCTTGAATAAGAAGGGTTTTTATGGTACACTGGGCAGGTCAGACAAGACGTATGACATGGTACGACCCCGGACTTTCCTCTCAGCTGCGGAAATTCGGGAAATCAGCCCTGCTTCGCAGACATCTTTTTCTGGCACATTGCTTCTTTGAGATAAGGGGGTTGAGACAAATGGAACAGATTGGCTTTGAATCCGTGAGGACCAACGACATTCCGCTGGCAGAACAGGTAGCGGCGCAGATTTCCGAGCTGATCGTGGAGAAGCGTCTGACAAGTGAAGACAAGCTTCCCAATGAATTTGAACTCGCATCCATGCTGAATGTGGGCCGCGGGACGATCCGTGAGGCCGTCAAGCTTCTGGTGGCCCGCAACGTGCTGATCATCCGCCGTGGCAAGGGCACCTATATCGCCCACCACCCCGGAGAGATCTCCGATCCGCTCGGCTTCGCCTATTTTCCGGACCAGCTTCAGCTCGGTTTTGATCTGCTTGAGGTGCGCCTTAATCTTGAGCCGTGGATCGCGAGAGTCGCGGCGGAGCGCGCGACGGACGAAGAGATTGCCGTCATGAACCAGAACTGCCGCATAGTTGAACAGGATATCCTCTCCGGCAAAAACCACCTGCCGAACGACACGGAGTTCCACATCAGCATCGCGAACTGCATGCACAACCTGGTAGCGCCCAAGCTGATCCCGATCATCACCTATTCCGTCGGTCTGTTCGGTTCCCTGAACGGCAACACGCTTCTGTCCGAAACAATTGTCGGCCACCGCGCGATCGCGGACGCCATCAGCGCGCACGATCCGGATCAGGCGGAAAAAACCATGCGGACGCATATTGAACAGAATCTGGACGAACTGAAAGCAATCAAAAAAGAGTTGCAGGAGGACAGCTGAACTGTTCCGTTTTCTTAGCAGCGCAGCATTACAGAAAGCAGAAATTTAAGAATAAAAATCCAAGATCAGAAAAAAGCCCTTGAGAATAAAGGAGGAATTATTCCATGAAAAGGATACGCCCGCTATACTTCCTGCTGACCGCCCTGCTTCTGGCATCGTCCTGCTCCCCCGCGCATGCTTCGGAGCCGGCAGAGGAACAGCCGGAAGTTCTCCGGGTAGGTTTTTTTGCCTTCTCCGGCTATCACACGATAGCAGAGGACGGTCACCGAAGCGGCTACGGCTACGAATTCCTTCAAAGGCTGGCCATCCACGGCGGCTGGTCCTACGAGTACGTCGGTTATGACAAATCCTATTCGGAAACGCTGGACATGCTGCGCAGCGGCGAGGTCGACATCGTCACCTCCGTCTCCAAAACGCCGGAGCGTGAGAAAGAGTTTCTGTTCTCTGACCAGGATATCGGCGTCAACTCCACTATTCTCACCGTAAAGACCGGAAATGAGGACATCGTGGAGGGGGACTATTCTACCTATGACGGCATTTCCGTGGGCATGCTGGAGGGCAATTCCAAAAACGATAACTTCGAACGTTTCGCTGATGAGCATGCGTTCAGTTTTCAGCCGGTATACTATGCCAACCAAGGCGAACTCACCGACGCCCTGCAAAGCGGGGATGTCGACGCCGCCGTCACCGGAAGCCTGCGCCTGCTGGAAAACGAATGGCTGCTGGAATCCTTCGACGCCAGCCCCTTCTATATCTGTACCCGGAAGGATCGCAGCGATCTGATGGATCAGATCAACACCGCCATCAACGAGATGGACCTGCACGACCCGAACTGGCGGGACGAGCTTCACGAAATCTACTATGCCACCGATCAGAGCGGAGCGATCATCATGAACGCCGGCGAGCGCGCGTTCATCAAGGAGCGCCGCGCCTCGGGCACTCCTCTGCGGCTGCTGTTCAACCCCGGGCGGGTTCCCTACTGTTATTTCCAGGACGGAGAGGCAAAGGGCATCCTCCCCTCCCTTTTTGACACCCTGGCTAAGCGGCTCGGGCTCGACTATGAATTCATCCCCGTGAAAGACCGGAACGAATACTACGCGCTCCGCGCGACGGGAGATGCGGATGTGGTGCTGGACTTCGCCGGCGATTATTATCTGGCGGAGGAGGAAGGCTACAAGATCACGGTTCCCTATTTTCAGACCAATTTCGCGCGTCTGACCCTGACCGGCTTTTCCGGAGAGATTGAACGGCTGGCTGTCGTGGAACAGTCCGACGCGCTAGAAAGCATACTCGCCGACCGCTACACCGAGGATATGCTGATCCGTTATCCCACCGCGAAGGACTGCGTTCAGGCAGTGCTGGACGGCAAGGCCGACGCCACCATACTCTACGGCTACACCGCCGAACAGTATGTCCGGCAGGACGTCCGCCACCGTCTTTCTTCCGTCGTCTTCGGCTACAGTTCCCTGTCCTACGCTGTCGGCAACAACGTCCCGGGCGGGCGCTATCTGCTCTCCCTTCTGGACAAGGGATCGGACAGCTTTACCGACGCGGAGCTGGACGCGATCATGCTCCGGGAGATCGACGCAGGAATAAGCAACAATACCAGCCTGATCGCTTTCCTCTACCGGAACCCGCTCTACAGCGTGCTTGGAGTGGTTCTCTTCTTTCTGCTCCTCTTCGCCCTGGCCATGCTGGCGGTGCGCACGCGCAATCAGCACAGGCTGGAGGAGAAAGTGGCGCAGGCCACCCATGAGCTGGAGGACAAGGCGCAGGAGCTGACACATGCTCTCCAGGCGGCGGACGCCGCCAATCGGGCCAAGACCGCTTTTCTTAACAATATGTCACACGACATCCGCACGCCCATGAACGCCATCATCGGCTACACGGCCCTGACCACCA
>CANQIW010000146.1 GCA_947624055.1 uncultured Lachnospiraceae bacterium | reverse complement strand
GATCTGCGCCCACCAGACCGCCTCCACCTGAAAATGAATGTAGCGGTCGTCCAACACCTTTACAAGGATAATCCCCAAAAAACAGCCGAATAAGAGATACGCGTTCTTCGTCGCCTCGGCAAGATTGTTCGGATCGACGTCCGCCGGGAACTGGTAAAACGTCACAAACGCCAGATACGCCGCGCTCACCGGCACAGACAGCGCCATCAGAACACGAAGCACGCGCTCTCCGTGCGCGTCGTCGCGCGCCGCGCCCCGGAAACAGACAGCCAGGGCAAGCGCCAGCACAAACGCCACGCCCACATCCAGAGGCGTGTGGCAGCCCAGATACATTCTCGAAAACGGCACGAGGAGCATCAGGGCGACCGCCCCCGCACAGATCCACTTTCTTCCTCTGTACAGCCAGGTAAAGCTGTCATGTATTCCGTTTCCGTCGGCGCCGCGGCTTCTCTTCACGGACACGCACAGCATCAGGACGCAGGCCATCGCCCCCACGATACTCTGCGTATGCCCGGACGGGAAGGAATAGCCCCCGGCGCCGGCTCTCGCGCTCTCCACGACATGAAACCCCGGATCCAGCACCCACGGTCTGGGAATCCGAAACCAGATTTTCATGAACTGGTTGCAGGCCGTCCCAAGGAAGCCGACCAGCAAAATGTAGTATCCGCCCCGCTTGCTGACACACCAGAATATGATCACGGCAAAGGCGAGGAAAAAAAGCTCCGAGCCGAAATATGTGATCACGGACATAAACTGTGTCAGCACAGGCGTCCGAATGCCCTCAAGAATTCGCAGAAAATCCATACTTACTCCTTTCCGCAGTCAGCGGATCTTCTCCCGATGCTTCGGGATACATCATCAGTTGAAGCCGACGATCTTCTGGGCGAACTTGTACAGGAGCACGGAAATCTTCCGCCCGGCCTTCCCCGGCAGATTCATCGCAATGCCGAACAGCCCCCAGCGGATCGTCCGGTACAGCCTGCGGTCCTTCTCCTTCAGATATGCCCAGATCTCCTCCTTCTTCTCCAGCGCCTCATCCGTGCCGGAGATGATCAGCATGATCGAGGTTACCGTCGTGACGTTCTTCAGGTAGATCGTCATATAGCGCTTCAGGCGCGCGCTCTTGTCCGTGAAATCCTGCGCAGCCATCTCGTCGATCATGATCCTGTTGACGCGGATCTGCTGATCGATCCGTCCGATCATGACGGACTCGTTGACCGACTGATCCTCTCTCCCGATAAAATAATGGTAAAGATTGACGTCCATGTAGTACAGACGTCTCACATACGGAAGCGGCTGAAACGCAAAAATATTGTCCACATAGAACGTATGCTTCGGAAGCTCCAGCCCGCACTGCCGCAGCAGATCGGTGCGGTAGATGATGTTGTGCATCAGAATGTACTGTGTGACGCGCATATAACGCATCGCGTCCCAGTCAAAGACTTCATTCCGCGGAAACACATTCTTGAAGCGCATCAGCTTCTTGTGCAGCGCGCCGACCTTGTCGTAGACGAAATTGGCGAGCAACATATCCACGCCGCCGTCCGGCTCCAGCTCCTTCAGGCGCTTCACGATCTGCGCGAGTCCTCTCGTGTTGACCCAGTCGTCGCTGTCCACGACCTTGTAATACAGTCCGGAGGCGTTTCGCAGACCTGCGTTTACAGCCTCGCCGTGCCCGCCATTCTCCTGATGTATGGCCCGGATCTGCTCCGGGTATCTGGCCGCGTACTCATCCGCGATCTGCGGCGTTCGGTCCTTCGTCGAACCGTCGTCCACGATCAGGATCTCCACATCCTCCCCCAGCGGCAGGATGGACTGGATGCACTTCTCCATGTAGCTTTCTGAATTGTAGCAGGGAATCGCCACCGTCAAAATCTTCATCTTCGAACCCTCAATCTCCTTATATTCTGTCGTTTCCCAATCCGCTCCCGTCCGCGGACCGTGCGGAACGATCCTCGTTTTTCATTCCCAGACGTATGTCCAGATATTTCACATATGCCGCAAACGCCGCCGGGATCGGGTATTCCCTCTCCGTCCTGGCCGTCTCGACAAAAAGCGGCGCCTCCCTGCCGGAAAGCTCCGGCCGCATTTCCCCGGCCGTCTCCTCCACCAGCACCAGATACCCGATCATATGCCACTCAATATGGCTGAAAATGTGCTTCGCCGGGGCGAGCGGCAGAATGCGGATCGGTCGGAAGCCGCAGCTCTTTGCCTCCGCGAGCGCTTCATCCTGCGTCAGATATCCATCGTAATTGGGAAGCTCGTACAGTCCGGCGAGCAGGCCTTTCTCCGGACGGCGGCGCACTGCCGCGCGTCTGTCGTCGCGGATCACGAGCACAGTCCTCTTCTCGATCCTGCGCGCCTTCTTTTCAGCCCTGACCGGCAGCTTTGTCTGTCTGCCTGTCCGCCTTGCGCGGCAAAGATCCCGCACAGGGCAGCACTCACAGTCCGGCGCCCCGTTCGGAACGCAGATCATCGCCCCGAGCTCCATCAGCGCCTGATTGTACTCGCCCGGCCTGTCCGGAGGTATCACTGCCTGCAGCTCCCGCTCGTACCGTGCGCGGACCGACTGCTTCGAGATGTCCTCCTCGCTGCCGCAGATCCGGCTGATGACGCGGAGCACATTTCCGTCCACCGCAGGAACTGCCTGTCCATATGCAATCGATGCGATCGCCCCCGCCGTGTAGCTCCCGATCCCCGGAAGAGCGAGCAGCTCCTCAAACTTATCCGGCAGCACACCCGCATGCTCCCGCATCACCAGCCGCGCGGCCTTCTGCATATTGCGCACGCGGTTGTAATAGCCGAGCCCTTCCCACAGCTTCAGAAGCCGTTCCTCCGGACACGCGGCCAGCGCCGCCACATCCGGAAGCGCTTCCGTAAAACGCGCGAAAAACGGTTTGACCGCCTCGACCCGTGTCTGCTGGAGCATGATCTCCGACACCCAGACATAATACGGGCTCGGATGCTCCCGCCACGGAAGCACCCGGGCGTTCTTCTCAAACCACGAAAGAAGCGGCGCGGTAATCCCCGGCAAATTGCCTGTATCCATAGAATTCTAATCCACTTTCCGTCTGTTGTATTGAAACCGTGCCGGCCAGGGAATTCTATCTCTCCGCGTGCCTGCACTATCCTGTATATGATATCACCTTTTCCCGAAAAACAAAAGAGAAAATTAAGTGGTGATAAAGGTAGGATATCCCTGCCGCCGAAGCGTCTGCTCCATGCGCACCGCATTGTCGAGCCGGCGGAAGGCTCCCGTCTGCACTTTGTATACCCCCTCGTCATACAGAATGAAGGCCGGGTAATTCTGCCGCTGCAGACGATCGCGCAGATCCTCCGCCTGTTCCCGGCTCCTGAACGCGCCCGTCTGCACGCGATACAGCCGCTCCTGCGCACCTGCACCGGACGATCCGCCCGGCAGCTCTTCCGTTTTGTCTCCCTCATTCTCTTCGGGCGCAAAACCCGCGTCCGCCAGACCAACCATCTTCAGAATGCCGTTCGCGATCGCCCGGGCAATCTCGTCAAACTGCGCGTCAAAGCGCCGGTTATCCGCGTCTGTGTTCAGAAATCCCGTCTCCACGAGCACAGCGGGCATTTTCGTTCTGCGCAGCACCGCAAGATTCGGCCGCTCCTCCACCCCGAGATCCTGAAAGCCGACCCCCGCAAGCTCGGCGTTGATCGCAGCGGCAAGCCCGGCGCTCCTTCCCGCTTTGTCATACACCAGCATTTCCACACCGGAATACTGATTCGGCTCGGGACTCGAATTCCTGTGAAATGAGACGAAGAAATCACCGCCCTCACGGTTCGCGATCTGAGCCTTCTCAAACGGGCTGTCATACACGTCCTCCGTCCTGGTCTGGAAGACCTCCGCGCCGTTCTGCTCCAGCAGCTCTCCCACCGCCAGCGCAAGCCGCAGATTGTCGTCCTTTTCCAGCCTTCCGTTGTAAACAGCGCCCGGATCCGCGCCGCCGTGCCCCGCGTCAAGAATTATCTTTGCCATACTGCCTCCAGCCTGATTTCATTCCTTCTATCGATAATATGCCGGACACGCGAAGGATGTGCTTTCTGTCTTTCCGCCCCTGCTCCCTGCATTCCGGCGTAAGGGCATAAAATATGGGAGCACCCAAAAGCGGTCCGCCCGGAGTGCCCCCATACCTGATCTTCAGATGTTTTCCTTCATCATTATTTCACTGTAACGGTGATGACCACCTTCTTGTTCCCGGATTTCACGGTGATCTTCGCCTTTCCCTTCTTTTGCGCCACTACCTTTCCGGCGCTGTTCACAGTCGCAACACTGCGGTTCGACGATGCGTACGTTACCTTGTCCGTCGCGTATGTCGGCTTCACCTTCGGCACAAGCGTAAAGGACTTCTTCGCTTTCACAGAGATCTTCTTCCCCTTCAGCTTCGCGCCCTTCGCGGCAACTGTGAGCTTCTTAGTCGCGAACTTCTGAACCACCACCTTGACCTTCGCCGTGATCCCGCTCGCCATCTTGACCGTCACGGTGACGGTTCCCGCGGTTTTCGCCGTGACCTTTCCGGACTTCACGCTGGCGACCTTCGAGTTCGAGCTCTTCCACGACTTGACCGAATCCCCGCGGCTCTTTGAGAGCACCTTGAGCTTGTAGGTCTGCCCCGCCTTCAGGACGATCTTATCCGTATTCAGGGCGAGCGTCGGCTTCAGCTTAGGCACCTCTTCCGTCTGTACATATTTGCACACGCTGCACACCCTCGTCCGAAGTCCCGGATCCTCAACGGTAGGCTTCGCGTCTGTCTTCCATGCGCCGAACGAGTGCTCTGTCTTTGGTATCTCTTCCCGTTCGATCGCGCCGCATCTCGTGCAGGTGTAGGTTTTCTCGCCCACGGAGATGCAGGTAGCCTTCTTCGTCTCCACACCACCGTCCATCGTGTGAGCAAGCTCCGGCGTCCCTCCGGACGGTACACATTCAAAACAGTAGAAATTGAAGCCATGTTTCTTCGCATAAGATTCCGCAACGGAATTGCTCAAGCAATAAATTACAGAACCGGAATCAAAAGCCTTCTCACCACTCGCACCTAATCCCAACTTAGTTTGTGTAGAATAAAACGATATGTTGACCCTTCCAAAAACAGCATATGAAATACGGTTTACACTTGCCGGAATAATAACATTATTTATATTGGTAAGGTAAAACGCATGATTCTCTACCTCTAACGGAGCCCCCGGAGAAAATTCACAATGAGTCAAAGCTCCGCACTCACGAAACGCCCCTTCTAGAATATGCTCTACATTTCCCGGTATCGTAATACTACCCAGTTTACTGCATCCGCAAAACGCCCTCTTTCCAATCGTCTTGACTCTTCTTCCTATTTTCACTTCCACGAGATTTGTGGCATTACAAAACGCGTAATTGCTGATTACTTCAATGCCATCTCCAATCTCAATTTTGAAGATCTTATTTCTAATACTGTAAAATGGATTTTTAGGGTCATTGGAACTTGTTCCAGTCTGCATCTCGCCTTGCCCTTCCACTCTCAGAACGCCATCCTCCGAAAGCGTGGCATATACGCTGTCAATGCCGCCGGGGCCGCACGGAATCCGGCCGTCCTGCTCTGGTGATGTTGAGGGATCCGGCGATTTCTCTGGATCAGTCGATGGCGAGGGATCCGGTGATTTTTCCGGCTCAGTCGATGGCGAGGGATCCGGCGTCTTTCCCTGCTCCGGCGGTGTCGTGGGCTCTGACGAATCATTCGGATCCGACGATGCCGTGGGATCCGACGACGCGTTCGGATCCGACGTACTCCCTCCGCCCTCCGGGTCTCCTTCGTCCTCAATCACCGTCGGCAGATCGATCGGCGTCGGCACCTCTTCCGTTATGGAGACGATCT
>CANQIW010000145.1 GCA_947624055.1 uncultured Lachnospiraceae bacterium | reverse complement strand
TACGCGGCGCTCTCGGAGCAGTCCTGCGAGACGGTGCTCTCCGCGATCAAGACGGCGAAAAAATACGGGACGGTGATCTCCTACGACCTGAATTACCGTCCGTCCATGTGGAGCGCGATTGGCGGACAGGCGAAGGCGCAGGAGGTCAACAAGGAGATTGCGAAGTATGTGGATGTCATGATCGGCAATGAGGAGGACTTCACGGCGTGTCTGGGCTTCGAGATCGAGGGCAACGATGAGAACCTGAAGGAGCTCAATCTCGACGGCTACCGGAAGATGATCGGCGAAGCCGCGAAGACCTACCCGAACTTCAAGGCGGTTGCCACAACGCTGCGCGAGGTGAAGACCGCGACCGTGAACGACTGGAGCGCGATCTGCTGGGCGGACGGCGAGATCTATAAGGCGAAGGATTACAAGGGCCTGGAGATCATGGATCGAGTCGGCGGCGGAGATTCCTTCGCTTCTGGACTGATCTACGGCCTGATGACGACCGGCGACGCGCAGCTGGCTGTGGAGTATGGTGCGGCTCACGGCGCGCTGGCGATGACCACGCCGGGCGACACCACGATGGCGAGCAAGAAGGAAGTGGAGGCCATCATGGGAGGAGCGGGCGCGCGCGTGCAGAGGTAAATGGGAGGCAGTTTCAGAATGATAATATATCACGGCAGCAAGAGCATTGTTGAATTTCCGGAAATACGGATTGCCAGATACAATAAGGATTTTTACTTTGGATTTTATTGTACGAAGTATCAGGAACAGGCAATCCGATGGGCTACACGTTTTGATGGTGTCGGGTGGGTGAATGAATATCAATATGTGCCGGATGATCATTTGAAAATTAAACGTTTTCCGGAAATGACAGAGGAATGGCTGGACTTTATCACGGATTGTCGTTTGGGACATCCTCATGAATATGATATCGTGGAAGGGCCAATGGCAAATGATACAATCTTCAACTATGTACAAAATTATGTAGATGGTAAGATCAGCCGAGAAGCGTTTTGGGCGTTGGCAAAGTTTAAGAAACCGACGCATCAGATCAGTTTCCATACAGCTCGTGCGCTGACTGCTCTGTCATTCGTGAAGGGAAGTGAGATTCGGAATGAAAAATAACAACAATTTGTTTTACACATGCAGCCTGATTGAATTTATCGGCAGAAGGCAGAAACTGAGACGTTCAGAGTTGGTTCATGCTCTGGGGGAAGATGCGATAAATCGGATTTATCGCTATGCAGATGTGTTTCACTGTGAGCCAATTGAAAAGACTGCTGATGATTTCATTATGAATCTGCATATTCCGGAAGGAACGTTTGACAATGTGACGGCCTGCCATTACGATGTCCCGGATTACTGGACGATTGGAGAGGTATATGAACGGCTGATTGAAGATATTTCCGGAGACGATGAGGAGCATTTGATACCGAGAATGATTGAGGTTTACAGCTCATGGATCGACGCTGCGATTTCAGATTATAATACCGACTTTTATTATCAGCCGCGGGATTATATTTGTGAATGCTGGCGTGAAGGAAAAGTGTGTGAATAAGGGAGGACTCCTGCAGATTTAATTGAGGCAGAGCTGTTGTCATACGAGACGGCAGCTCTGTTTTTTCTCTTTCGTGCATCTGATGAGTCATTTCATGCTGCACAAATTGCCCGGGATGTTTCGATGTGATATAATAAACTGCTTTTTCAACGGTTGATACGATCGAAACAGTCAAAATGCCTGTTGCGGCTGTCTGAGATGGAGCAGTCATTTTCGGGCGATTCTGATAGGGAGGCAGCAGTTATGTACGAGATCGAGAAAGATGCGGAGCGGAAGTTTTTGCGGATGTACAGTTTCCTGACTGCCTTCGCGCTTGTCATCGGGTTTTTGATCGTGCGGGTATTCCTGATCTCCATCCCCATGCTGGTCTGTCTGCCCGTGTTCTGGGTTTTCTATCTGAAGGGTCTCTTCACGCACCGGCAGAGGGTTGCGATCATGACGGCAGTGCTGGATCTTTTTCTGCTGATCTACGGCATGATCACGCCCTATTTTGCAAATATGCTGATTCTGTCCTGCCTGCTGATCGTGATGGTCAGTCTGCTGAATGACGCCCTCTGTCTGTGGAGCAATGTGCTGGTCGTCGCGCTGCTTGCGGTTTATCACATCCTGATACGGCGTACAGTCAGCCTGACTGACGGGCAGGATATCACAAATCTTCTGCTCGGCTTTTTCTGTGTCGGAAGCATTCTCTATTTTTCCCTGCAGTCAGTGAAAAAAACACTCAATATGAACAACGCGCTGCTTCGGACGATCGACGACCTGCGGCAGGCGGAGCACAGCAAGGACGAGTTTATGGCGAACATCTCCCATGAGATACGGACGCCGCTCAACACGATCAACGGCATGAGCGAGCTGGTACAAAGGG
This sequence comes from uncultured Lachnospiraceae bacterium, assembly GCA_947624055.1. Taxonomy (GTDB): domain Bacteria; phylum Bacillota; class Clostridia; order Lachnospirales; family Lachnospiraceae; genus Choladousia. The sequence continues at coordinate 3,563 of CANQIW010000145.1, read as the reverse complement.
AGGAGCTTTCCCCGGAGGTCCGGCAGGAGATGTTTCACATCCAGACGGCGTCCCGGAAGCTGCTGGCGATCGTCAGCGACGTCCTGGATTTCTCGGAGCTGCAGACGGGCGCGCTGTCCCTGAATGAGGAGAACTACAATTTCGCGTCGGTCATCAATGACGTGATCAATATGACAATGGCCCAGAATGATGAGAAAGGACTGGAGATGATCGTGGACTGTGACCCGCAGATCCCATGCGAGCTGTGGGGCGACCGAGAGAAGATCTGCCGTGTCATGAATAATCTGATCACGAACGCAATCAAGTTTACGAAAAAGGGCGGCATCGTGATCACGGCGACTGCCAGAAAGGAAAGCTACGGCGTGAACTTAAGCGTCGCGGTGCGGGACACGGGCATCGGGCTGCGGCCGGAGGAGATCGAAAACCTCAGCAGAGGTCTGTACCAGGCGGACACGAAGAAGAACCGGGAGCAGAGCGGCATCGGTCTGGGGATCGCGATTTCCAGAAAGATCATGGCTCTGATGAAAGGTTTCCTGCAGATTGAGAGCGAGGCGGGCAAGGGCAGTGAATTCCGCTTTGTAGTGCCCCAGCAGGTGCGCAACGACAAGCCGATGATCAGCCTGAGGGAGAAAGAAAAAGTCCGCATTATTTCCTACATTGATCCGGAAGGCTTTGCCGAGGTGGAGATCCGGGATTATTTCGTAAAGAATATCCGTGATATGGCGGCGCAGCTGGAGATTTCGCTGCTGCACACGAGGACGCTCGCCGAATTCAGGGGACGTCTGGCAAGAGGAAAGTATACGCACGCGATCATCACAGGCCGGGAGTACCGGGAGGACACAGAATTCTTCGCGGAGCTTTCCGGGAAGCTTACGGTGATCCTTGTGTTGGACCGCAAGGATAATGTCAAAGTGGACGGAAAGATTCAGGTGGTGTACAAACCGTTCTACGCCCTGACGCTGGGCGAGATTCTGAACGGAGATTATCATCAGCAGAGAAGAGACGGCGGACACACGCTGCTTCACCGGTTCATCGCGCCGGAGACGAGCGTGCTGGTGGTGGACGACAGCATCATGAACCTGAAGGTGATGGAGGGATTGCTCAAGCCGTACAGGCTGAAATATTTTACTGCCATAAGCGGCGCGGAGGCGTTGAAAATGGTGGAGCGCCTGCATTTCGACCTGATCTTCATGGATCACATGATGCCGGAGATGGACGGTGTGGAGGCAATGCACCGGATCCGCGGTATGTCGGGGGCTTATTACAAAAGCGTCCCGATCGTGGCTCTGACGGCCAACGCGATCGGCGGGGCGAGGGAGATGTTCCTCGCGGAAGGTTTTACTGATTTTGTGGCGAAGCCGGTGGAGCTGACAAACCTCGAGCGGGTGTTGAAGCAATATCTGCCGCCGGAGCTTCTGCGGGAGAACGTGGAGGACGAGCCGCCGCAGGAGAGTTCGAATGAATCGAAAGCGGAGAAAAATGTACAGAAAAAACAGAATGAATTGAATATGGAAAAAACCGTACAGGAAAATTCAGAAGGATCAGGTACGGAGGAAATTGCGAGGGAGAGCAGGGAAAAGCTGGTAGAGGTCAGATTGGCCGCCGGAGAGACAGCCGGAACGGACGAGATCGACATGCAGCAGGGCCTCACATACTGTGGCGGAGACGAGGAGGGCTTCCTCGAGATCGTCGGCATCTACTATGATACGAGGGAGGAAGTCGCGGAGAAGCTGGGGCGCCTGTTCGCGCAGCAGGACTGGAAGAATTACACGATCGAAGTGCATTCGCTGAAAAGCTCTTCGAAGATGATCGGAGCCAATTCGCTCTACGAGATGGCGCTGGCGCAGGAGATGGCCGGGAAAGAGAGCGATCAGGAAAAACTTTTGCAGAATCACGTGCCACTGATGAAGAAATACGAAAAGATTCTAAACGAGATTGACAGAAGGTGGGGTGAAGCGAGCCATGATCAGGGATAAGATCACACATTTTCTCGAATATATCAATGACAGTGAGCAGGATCTGCGTGCCCGGATGCTGAATATCGTCCTTGTGGGAAGCGTGGCGGCATCCGCCGCGGGTACGGTGAACTCCATCGTCGTACGGGCGACGTGGATGTGCGTTGTGCTCACGTTCTCGATCATGTTGCTGGCGATGTGGCTGCTGAAATACCTCTGGAAGACACACCGGACGACGCAGGTCTCGGTGATCCTCGGCATCGCGGTAAACGTAGTCCTGTTTCCGGTGATCTATTTCACCGGAGGAGGCATTTACGGTTCGATCAATACATGGTTTGAGCTGGGCTTCCTCTTTTGTTTCCTGCTGTTTACCGGGAAAGTGTTTTTTATCATGACAGGCGTGTCCTTCGTCAGCTTTACCTGCTGTTATGTGATCTCCTACCTGAAGCCGGAGTGGATGATCCCACTCAACACGGAGCTGGATATTTATCTGGATATCTACATCGGACTGATCGCGGCGTCGCTGATCGTGGGCGTGCTTTTCAAATTTCAGATGAAGCTGTATGAGAGGGAGCGTGAGAAAAGCCTGCGCCAGCAGAAGGAGCTGGAGCGGGCCAATCAGGCCAAGGACAGCTTTCTCGCCAATGTGAGCCATGAGATTCGGACGCCGATCAACACGATCATCGGGCTGAACGAGATGAATCTGCGCGAGCAGGTGTCCGCCGAGGTCGAGGAGAACTGCATCAACATCCAGAGTGCCAGCCGGCTGCTTCTGGCGCTGATCAATGACATTCTGGATCTCTCAAAGATTGAGTCGGGGAAAATGGATCTGGTGGAGCAGCAGTACGATGTGGGGGCGATGCTGAGCGAGCTCGTGAACATTCACTGGACCAGGGCGCATGAGAAAAATCTGGACTTTAATCTGGACATCTCGCCGGAGCTTCCGTCCATGCTGTACGGAGACGACATCCGTCTGCGCCAGATTATCACCAACATTCTGACCAACGCGATCAAGTACACGGAGAAGGGAAGCGTCACGCTGCGCGTCAGCTGCGAGCGCACGGGAGAGAACCGTGTGCGTCTGAACATCTCGGTCGCCGACACGGGCATTGGGATCCGCAAGACGGATATTCCGCATCTGTTTGACGTGTTCCAGCGTGTGGATGAGAAGAAGACGCACGCGATCGAAGGCACCGGGCTGGGGCTCGCGATCTGCAAAAATCTTGTGGAGATGATGGGCGGCGAGATTCAGGTCGACAGCGTGTACCAGAAGGGCTCTGTGTTCACTGTATCGCTGGAGCAGGGGATCGTGAACGCCGCGCCGATCGGCGATCTTTCCGGCGCGCGTGCCGGCTCCGGGAAGCGAAAGCTTTATCATCAGAGTTTTGAGGCGCCCGAAGCCCGTGTGCTGGTGGTGGACGACAACGAGATGAACCGCATGGTCGCCAGAAAGCTTCTGCGGGATACGAGGGTGCAGGTGGAGCTTGCCGAGAGCGGTGCGCGCTGCCTGGAGCTCACGAGAGAGCATTATTACCATGTCATTTTCATGGATCACATGATGCCTCAGATGGACGGCGTGGAGACGCTGCAGCAGCTGCGGAAGCAGGA
>CANQIW010000144.1 GCA_947624055.1 uncultured Lachnospiraceae bacterium | reverse complement strand
CCGTTCGGCCCGAGCAGGCCGTACACGCCTTTCTCGAACTTCTGGTTCACATGGCTCAAAACCGTCTTTTTCCGGTACTGTTTGCAGATCTCCCTCAGTTCCAGCTTCATGCCCCGACCCCCTTCGGATACTCCAGCCGTTTCTGGCCGCTGCCATCCTTTCTGATACAACAGTGATACAGATCGTATTCTCCCTCCGGCATCTCATAAATGATCCAGTCGCTTTCCGGAAACACGCTGATCTCCGTTCCTGCCAGACATTCAGTGATCTGCCTGTCCTCTCCTGTTTCCAGATCCAGCACCTTCAGACAGGACAGCCGGGATTTGGAATAATCCGGCAGTTCGGTGTAATAAATCTTCTTCTCCTCCGGAACCACGCTGAAACGGTACACCGCATCCAGAATCGTCTCCACACTGCCGTCCGCAAGGAAAATTCCTTTCAGCGCGTTGTCCATCTGGAACACACCGTTCTCATCGTACTCGGCGCACCTGTAGTAGAGGATCCCGTCGCAGACCTGCGGCGATACCGCTTTCTCGTCGACCAGACGCTTTTTTTCGCTGCCATCCAGCTCCGCCTCATACAGGAATTCGTCCTCTGTGACAAAGTACATGCGATCTCCGTAAAAGGTGATGAATTCATATTCCACCGGCCTGTCCAGCACCTGCAGTACATCGGAGGGATCGTCGGCTGAGAACCGGTACACGCCGAATTCCGTCATATAATACAGATCATCCCGGTATCCCCACAATCCCAGAATATTCTGATCCGCCCGATACAGGCACTCCGTCTGGTTCCCCTGAATCCTCCGGATTTCCCTCCTTGCGCCGTCCGCGACGCCGTAGACCGCCGTGGAATCGCTCAGCAGATAGCACAGCACGCTCTTAGCCGGACAGCCTCCGCCCGTGTGCAGGCAGGTACGGTCGTCGCAGAAAAACCTTAGCTTCTGCGCAGCCTCGTCAAAGCAATCCATCTCCTGACCCATTCGGCCAAGCACCGTCCCCCTGTCCGCAAGATAAACCTGTTCCCCTCCGGTCTGCGTTGCCCCCTGCTGGTTCCACAGATCGGCACCCGCGGGCTCTGCGCCTGGTTCCATGGTCACCGTCTCCCCCGACGCATCTCCCGGCAGAGCTTCCGGCGTCTCTCCTGACAGATTTTTCGTTGTCTCTCTCTGCGGAGTCCCCGACATCTTTCCTGGCAGATTTTCCATTGTCCCTCCATGAAGAGCTTCCGGCATTCTGCTACCGTTTTCCCTCCCCAGAAGAAGCACGGCGGCTACGGTGATACAGACAATGATACTATGCGTCAATGCTGTTCTGATTCCTCTTCTCAATTTCGCACTCCCTTATCCGTTGGTTATATTTAAAATTCTTCCAAATTAATCCACATATTTTCTGATGTTGTAGATATTCTTTTCACAATTTCAAGTTATCTCAATGCCAGGGGTTTGTCAATGCATCCTCCGATATCTTAAGTATCTCGTAAGAAATCACAGGCATCATCGATGCAAACGACGATACCGCAATACAGTCTGGATATCCCTGATGATACAATCTGTTCCATCATCCGTACTGATGCATTCATATACCGCGTGACAACCGACACCCGAGCGCTGCGCAAAAATGTTTTGCTTACAGCCTGGATTAGTTTCTTGACATATATCCGTACTCAATATACAATCTTTCTAGAATATAGCAGAGAGGAAAGCTTGTTTTGTTCAAAATAATCTATACTAAAAAAGCTTTGAAATTTCTCCGCAAACAGGACAAAGTTTCACAGAAGCGTATTGTTGAAGCGATTTCCAGACTTCCTTTTGAAGGAGATATAGTGTGACATTATGAGTTCCGTAAAAGAAAGAATTATCGGTGCAGTCAGTATTATGAACGAAAAAGACGCTGAAAAAGTTTGGCAGTCGATTCTTGCTATTTTTGCTTTATCCAACGCCGAAGAGGCTGAACCTCTTCCAGACGAAATTTCAGCTATTGAATCATATAGGAACGGCGATCCGGAATATCAGCCTGTCTACTCGCAGGAAGAAGTCCTAAAAGAACTGGGACTTTCCTAAATCCGTCTTGTGCTTAATATCCCGATACATGGAACGTATAGTGATAGATATGTTGTAGACTACACCGCCGCGGCATTTCATTAAGACGCTAAAGAAAATACACCTTATCCGTTTACGGTCGCCTCTATGATCTGCAGCTTCGCGTCCTCGCAGGAAAACTCCCAGTCGTTCGCCGCCTCAAAATGAACGATCCCGTAATAGACAAAGGACGCGTGATCGAGAATCTCGAGCGCCGCAGCCGCATCATCGGAAACATCATATTGAAAGCTGAGCTCGGAGAGGTTCTGCACAGCCGGGTCTGAGTAGAGGAAAGCTTCTGACTGCTTGCCCGAGTAAATTCTCCCGTCGCTGATCATCTTCAGATCGTTCGGATATTCCCCGGTTTCCGAGCCGATGATGACATTCACCTCGTATCGCGCCGGTTCCTTATGGAACAACCCGCTGCGTACCTTCTGGACAAACATATCTTTGATATAGAAACCATCGGGATTGGCGTTCTCTTCTCCCTGCGCACACAGTTCTGTCTTCTCTACTTTCCGCAAAACGGAGAGAATGGGCGGAAGCAAATAAACCGTCTCGGGAATCTCCTCCTGCTCAAACTGACAGACAAGCTTCTTTTCTTCGAAGGATACCGTTTGCAGTTCCAGTCCGTTCCCACAGGCGGCATCCGAAAACGCTTTCATTCCGTCGCGAACCATCACTTTCTGATCCCCATAGTCCAATGCGCTGTAGTCGGCCGTAATGGTTGGTAGCTCATCCTCTGCCAGATCAGGTTCCCCTTCCGTCTCCATGGCACATGCTGTCGCGTCATAATTCCCTGCGTCGCTTCTCCCATCTGCTTCCCCTTCCGTCTCCGCCGCACCTGCCGATATGGCCAGCAGCATTCCAAAAACCGCTGCTTTCAAAAGCATTCCCATATACTTCCTCATACTGTATTCTCCCTTCTCGTTCCATCAAAAAATCAAGCTATCGCACCATAAAAACCTTGTCAATATATCCTTCTGCAAAGCAAGTTTTCCTTAAATATTTGTTCATCCGTTCACCGTCACGCGGAACGTTTCCCCGACCGGCTCCCAGCCGTTATTCTCCAATCCTTCGTCGGTCTTTTCGCGATCCGCATCATCTTCCTCCTGACCCGGCTCACAACTCCGGTACAGCTGAAGCTCCATATACGCGCAATTCCTGTCCGGGAGCAGCGGCCGGCGGATGTCCGCTTCTTCCGCGCTCACGCCTGTTTCCTCATCCCCGACAATATACTTTGTCTCGAAAAATATCTCATCCCCGGAAAAACCAATCATAAAGAGCTCCACCGGATTGCCGAGGCTGTCTTCGCCCTCCAGTTTCAGCACATGTCCCTGTATCCACGGATCGCTTCGTAAAAAATGAGCCTTCGCCACAAGGGTGCAGTAGAGATCGTTCACGGTCAGATCCGTGAACGTCAGCTTTTCGCCATCCTCATCGGAAACCGCAAGGTCAAGCTTTCGCTTTACCGTCTGTGCACGGAGCTCCTTATCAGAAAAGGCAAAGTCATAGATAAAATCCTTTTCTTTATAGTTTTCCCGAACCGTCATGTCCGCCGTCTGATATTCTTCGGCGTTCACCACCAGATGGACGTTTACCTCTCCCTCCGGCAGCTCCAGATCCGCAAAGTCCAGGCCAAGCACAATGTTGTCGTCCGACCCCTGTTTTTCAGTGCCGATTGGATTTCCGCTGACAGAAAACGCGCCGCTGCCTGGATAGCTGATTCTGTTGATCCTCGTCCGCTTCCCGTTGATCTTAAGCCACTGCACTCCCTCCCCGTCCGCATATTCCCCGCGAAATGACACAAGCATCCTGTGTTCATCCAGGATCACCTCGTTCAGCGTGAGCGACAGATCCCCCTGCGTCTGTGTCTGACCGATAAACTTTGTGTATGAGGTCAGATCCTCCGTCAAATGGAGCGATTCGCCGATCATCGTCGTGAACCTTTTGATCGCGGCATAGACCTGATCGTAGAACACAAGGCCAAAACCAAGCGCCGCGATGAGCGCCAGGCAGGCGACTTTTCTTCCCAGATGATAGAGCATACGCTGTCCCGGGTCCGAGCTCTGCGTCCACGCCCGCGCCGACTGCGAAATGTATTCTTCTTTAACCTCCCCTAACAACTCCAAAAACAGAAACCGATCCTGATTCATACGAAATACCTCTCTCTCATCAACGCTTTTTTCAGTTTTTTCCTTGCGCGGAACAGGTTCGACTTTACAGCGCTCTCTGAGATCCCATGCCGTTTCGCGATCTCCGCGATCGAGTCCATGTGCCAGTATCTGCGCATGAAGATATCACGGTCTTTCCCGTTTAAACCTCCCAGAAAAGCTTCTATCAGACGGAGCAGTTCCTTCTCCTCCATCTGTCTGTCCAGGGAAAAGGAAAGCTGCCGGTTGAGATCCTCAACTTCATCTGTAATGTCCGCCATGTTGCTCATGTGCAGATCCATTCTTTTCGCGGCATATTTTTTCCTCAGATTGTCTATGGCATGGTTTCGTGTGATCCTTCCCAGAAATGCGGACAGAATCGATGGCCTTGCCGGCGGGATGCTTCCCCACGCGGTAAGCCAGGTATCGTTCACGCATTCCTCAGAATCCTCTTTGTTCGCCAGAATTTTCCATGCTATGCCAAAGCAGAAGCGGCCATATTTGTCCGCCGTTTCTTTCAGAGCCGCCTCATCTCTGTCCCAGAACAGCTCTATGATCTTCGTATCCTCCATCTCCTGTCTCCTCGCGCGTCTATATCCCGTCAAAATGAGAGCTTTTCGGACATGTCTGTCTTTGCGCTCTCAATCACATATTCGTATTTTTTCTCTTTTGGTTGCATTTGTCAAAAAATTTTTTTAATTTTCAGGAACAAAAAACGGGCCTGCCGCAGCATGATGTACGGCATGACCCGTTTTTATCTGATTTTTACATGATTATTCTGTCTTTCGCCTAATCTGCGCTTATCTTCCGTATACGGTGCATCACAGCCTGGAAGTCTCCTCTCGGACGCTGCACGATATATCCGGCATGCATGAGCGTATCTCCGTGCAGACGAAGTGTTTCTTTTACACAGCCAGATTCCGTTCCTTCTTTTTCTGCTATAACTGTCCCATCGGCATCGGAACACGCGTCAGCCTCTGTGTTCCCCATAATTCCCGCGCCGCTCAGCTCATACAGCGCGTCCGGATCAAGCCCGCGCAGGCAGATCCGGCGGCTCGGGATGTTGGGCGTCGACAGCGGCTGCGCCAGCAACACAAAGCCTTCTGACCGATCCTTCGCCAGCACCTCGACCAGATCCAGATCCTGCCCCGAGCTCCAGGAAGCCAGCCGGTAGTAGTCGCCCTGCTGGATCACATTCTGAACAGAGCGATATCTCCGGAGCTGTCCCGGTATCTCTGCGAGCTCCTCCTCGGGCAGCTTCGTGATGTCCAGCTCATAGCCGAACGTGCCGAGCGTCGCTGTCAGGGCGCGCGTCTCAAACGGCGCCTCGCGGTGCGTGATGTCGTTGTGCCCCTTGCACACATGCGCGCCGATCGCCGACAGCGGATACAGCAGGGCCGTTCCCTCCTGGATCCCGAGCCGCTCGATGGGGTCCATGTCGTCCGAACACCAGATCTGTGGACTGTAGTACAGCATACCCGGATCGAACCTCGCGCCACCGGAAGAACAGTTCTCCAGAAGAAGCTCAGGAAATTCCTGAAGCAGCCGCTCCTGAAGTTCATACAGCCCCAGCACATGCCGGTGCCAGATCTCGCCCTGCCGGTCCGCGGGGAGATAGCTGCTTCCCACGTCCGTGAGCGGGCGGTTCATGTCCCACTTGATGTAGTCCACTTCGTTCTCCCGGACGACCGCCGCGATGCTCTCGAACAGATACTCGCGCACCGCCGGATTGCTCATATCCAACACCCACTGCCCGCGGCAGAGGCCCGGCTCTCTCCCGCTCATCCGGAGCACCCAGTC